>CALWOK010000035.1 GCA_944383125.1 uncultured Flavonifractor sp. | reverse complement strand
GGGCCGTAGTCCCAGGTGTTGGCCAGACCGCCGTAAATCTCAGAGCCGGAGAAAATGAACCCACGGCCCTTGCACAGGGTGACAATCTGTTCCATGGTCTTTTCGGTGTTTTTCATAGGAATGATGCTCCTTTTTGTTTGGTATGACCTTCCCCCCGGCGGGGGGAAGATCTGGGTGGCGCAAGGCAGAAAAAACCGCCCTGAGCCTAAGCTCAGGGCGGAAAAATTCCGTGGTACCACCTGAATTCGGACAAACACTGTCCGCACTCGAACCCGGTAACGGCGGGGAACCGGCGGGGCATTGCCTCCCCACGGCTTGCGGGCGCCTTCCCTCCCGTTCCACCAAAGCCTTGCACCGTCCGGCTTCTCTCTGGGGCGGATTGAGGGGGGTACTTCTCCCGGTCACAGCCTCTGACGGGCGTATTCTATCATCTTTTCCCCCACCCGTCAAGGCAAAAAGGGGCGAATGCTCACCGGCGGCGGAGAATTTCATCCAGCAGGGCGTGGGCAGCTTCCTCCTTGCCCATGAGGGGCAGCTCCAGAATTCCATCGGCGGCAATGAGGGTGAGCACATTGGTATCCACCCCAAAGCCCGCCCCTGCCTGTTTCAGATTGTTGGCGGCAATGAGATCCAGATGCTTTTTTTCCAGCTTTTTTTGGGAGTTGGCCACCATGTTCTGGGTCTCCATGGAAAAGCCGCACAAAAATTGCCCCGGCCGGCGGTGCTCTCCCAGCCAGGCCAGGATGTCCTGGGTGCGGGCCAGAGGGAGGGACAGGTCGGCGTCGGCGCCGCTCTTTTTGATCTTATCCTCCGCCACGGCTGCGGGGCGGTAGTCGGCTACGGCGGCCGCCTTGATGATGATATCCTGCTCCCCGGCCCGGCTGGTGACCGCCTCAAACATGTCCTGGGCAGAGACAATGTCCACCACTTCCATGTAGGGGGGCTTTTTCAGCTGTACCGGCCCGGATACCAGAGTGACTTTCGCCCCCCGGGCGGCGGCGGCCCGGGCAATGGCGTAGCCCATTTTACCGGTGGAGTGGTTGGTGAGATAGCGCACCGGGTCCAGGGCCTCCCGGGTAGGCCCGGCGGTGACCAATACCTTCAGGCCGGTCATGTCCTTCTCATGGCTGAGGGCGTGGAGGACGGTTTCCAGCAGGTCCTCCGGCTCGGGCATTTTGCCCTTGCCCACCGCTCCACAGGCCAGACGGCCGCTGGCAGGCTCCACAATCTCCCATCCATACTTGCGCAGGGTGTCCAGATTGTCCTGGGTCACCGGGTTTTCGTACATTTTGGTGTTCATGGCGGGGGCGGCGATTTTGGGACAGGTGCAGGCCAGAATGGTGGTGGTAAGCATGTCGTCGGCAAGGCCGTGGGCCAGCTTGGCCAGTACATTGGCGGTGGCAGGGGCCACCAGCACCAGATCGGCCTGGTCTGCCAGGGCGATGTGCTCCACCTGGAACTGGTAATTGCGGTCAAAGGTGTCCACGCTGACCCGGTTGCCCGTCAGCGACTCAAAGGTGTGGGGACCGATGAACTCGGTGGCATTGTTGGTCATCACCACATGGACGTTGGCCCCCTGCTTCACCAGCGCAGAGGCCAGGCTGGCCGATTTATAACAGGCAATGCCGCCGGTTACACCCAGCAGCACAGTCTTTCCCTTCAGCATACAGGTTTCTCCTTTACGGGCGGGGGAATGTGGAACGTTCCCCCTGTGATTGGGCTATGGCGGCCCAATTATACCATTTCCCAGGGAACTTTTCCACAATGCCATTGCATTTTGTGGACAGTTCCCGTATAATAGCTGCGGTTGTCAGGGGCTGGGACCGCTGTACTCTCTGAGACGGCAGGCCGCACGCCAGCCGGGACAGCCGCAAAAATCATGCGCTGTATCCCAAAGAGGAACGGCAGCAGGAGGGAATTGAATATGAAACAAGCAACGTCCCGCACCCAACGGAGCAGGCAGGTCCAGAGCATGGCTATTCTGGCCATGTTTACCGGCATCATTTTCCTGCTCAATTTCACCCCCATCGGTATGATTGACCTGCCTGTCATCAAGGCAACCATTCTCCATGTGCCGGTGATCATCGGCTCCATTTTGCTGGGGCCAAAGAAAGGGGCCTTCCTGGGGGCCATGTTCGGCCTGTCCAGCCTCATCAAGAACACCCTGGTACCCGGTCTGTCCTCCTTCGTGTTTACCCCCCTGATCCCCGTACCCGGTCTGGATCGGGGCAGCCCCTGGGCGCTGTTTGTGTGTTTTGTACCCCGTATCCTGGTGGGTGTCACTCCCTGGCTGGTGTACACCCTCATCAAACTGCTCTTCCGCAAGTCCAACGCAGGTATCCAGACCGGCTCCATGGTGATAGCCGGCATCGTGGGCGCCTTCACCAACACCGCTCTGGTGATGGGCTCCATCGGCGTGATTTTCACCCAGGCCTACGCTGCTGCCCAGGGTATCCCTGTGGAGGGAGTGCTGGGCTTTATCCTGGGGATTGTGGCCATGAATGGTGTGCCTGAGGCCATTGTGGCGGCAGTTATCACCCCCGCTGTGTGCGTCCCCCTGGTGCGCGCCCTCAAGCTGGAGCAGGCCCCTGTGCAGGTACCCGCCTGAGATGCTGCTCACCGTCGATATCGGCAACACCACCGTAGCCCTGGCCGGGCTGTCCGGCAGGGAGGTGGCCTTTGCCTGCCGCCTGCCCAGCAGCCGGGACTGGACGGCATCCGCCTGGCAGTCCGCTTTGCAAACAGCCCTGGCAGAGCAGGGGACCCGCCCGGCTGCCCTGGAGGGAGCCGTTTTATCCTCGGTAGTGCCTGCCATAACCGGACCGGTGGCAAAGGGGCTGGAGGCCCTCACCGGCAAACCCACCCTGGTGGTGGGGAGGGACACCCCCACCGGCCTGTCCCTGGGGGAGTATGACCCCTCCAACCTGGGGATGGACCGGGTGGTGGACTGCGTGGCAGCCCTGGCCCTCTACGGCGGGCCGGTTGCCGTGTTTGACATGGGTACCGCCACCACCCTGTCAGTGGCGGACAGGGAAGGGGTGTTCCGGGGAGGTATGATCCTCCCTGGTTTACAGCTTTCCCTGGAGGCTTTAACTGCCAAGGCCGCCCAGCTGCCCCCCATTGCCCTCTCCCCGCCGGAGAGGGTCATGGGTACCGATACGGAACAGTGTATGCGCTACGGCGCCCTCTACGGGGCCGCCGGAGCCATAGAGGGCATTGTCCGCCGGGTGGAGGGGGAGCTGGGCAAGCTCACCGTAGTGCTGACCGGGGGCAACAGCTCCCATGTATACCCCCTGCTCCAGACAGAGGCCCACTGGGCGCCCAATCTGACCTTCCTGGGGCTGGCGGAAATCTGGAAGCGGAATATGGCATAAATAACGGGCCTGTCGCATTTTGTTGCGGCGGGCCCGTTATGAATTTTCCTGTTTCAGCTCTTTGAGCTGCTTGATCTTTTTGTGCTTGTACCATACATAGTTGAACAGGTTGCCGATGATGAGGATATTGCCCCACAGGTAGAGCCACACCAGCATAATCACAATGGAGGCCAGGGAGCCGTACACAAAGGAATAGCGGGAGGACAGGCCGATAAACAGGGAAAAGACCATGGAGGAGGCCACCAGGGCCACCGAGGCAAGGAAGGCCCCTGTCAGGACGGGGGGCTGGGGCTTGCCCCGGGGGGCGGCCATCCGGTACACCACCAGCACAAAGAAAAACACCAGGAAAAACAACAGGGGAAACCGGAACCACTGCCAGTCCCAGGGCAGGGCGGTGGTGTCCAGGTGGAAAAATTCCTCCACCGCCTGAAACAGCCAGCCGCCGGTGAGCAGCACCACCAGGGAGAGAAAAATGGTGGCCAGCAGCAGCAGAGAGAAGAGCAGGCTGGCTGCAATCTGCCACACGCCCCGGTAGCCTCTGCGTCCGTACAGCTCTTCCATCACATCCATCAGACCCCGGAAGGCCGCCGAAGCAAAAAACAGGGTGGTCAGCAGCCCTGCAACCAGCAGGCCGGTGGATTCATTGCTGGTGATATAGCCCACATAATCCCGTAAAATCCCCGATATGGCCTGGGGCAGCAGGGGGGAGGCCGCTTCAATGACTTCCTTCAGGTCGATGGGCAGCAAACTGATGAAGGCATTCAGGCAGATCAGCAGGGGGAAAAAGGACAGAATGAGAAAATAGGCCAGCTCTGCCGCCGAGCGGGACATGTGTTTGGAAAAATACAGCTGGGCCATTTCAATCCCGAATTTTACGGGTGTTTTGTCCAACAGCTTTTTGGGCGCCATAGCTTCCCCTCCCTCTGTCAGTGTGGTGTACTATATCATGTGATGGAAAAAAACGCAATCGCTTTGTGGGGAACGCAACCCCCCGGGGGCGGTTTTCCTGCCGGACGGGACAAAAAAGGGAACACCTGTACAGATACAGGTGCTCCCTCGTTTGCGGGCCAATCAGGCCAGAGCGGCGGTGATGATGGCCATGGAGTAGACCTCCTGGGCGTTGCAGCCGCGGGACAGGTCGTTGATGGGGGCGTTCAGGCCCAGCAGAACGGGTCCGTAGGCATCAAAGCCGCCCAGACGCTGGGCAATCTTGTAGCCGATGTTGCCGGCGTTGATGTTGGGGAAGATAAAGGTGTTGGCGTAGCCGGCCACCGGAGAGCCGGGGCATTTCAGCTGGCCCACGGTGGGGGACACGGCGGCGTCAAACTGCAGCTCGCCGTCCACGGCAAAGTCGGGGTTGGAGGCCACCACTTTTTCATAGGCGTTGCGCATCTTGTCCACCGTCTCACCCTTGCCGGAGCCCTTGGTGGAGTAGCTCAGCATGGCCACCTTGGGCTCGACGCCGAAGGTACGGGCACAGTGGGCCACCTCTGTGGTGATCTCCACCAGCTCGTCCTCGTTGGGGTCGGTGTTGATGGCGCAGTCGCCCATGGCCAGCACCGTATTGTCACCTACGCCCTGACGCACCAGGAGGAAGCAGGAGGACACAATCTTGCTGCCCGGCTTGGTCTTGATGAGCTGCAGGGCGGGGCGGACGGTGTCG
>CALWOK010000034.1 GCA_944383125.1 uncultured Flavonifractor sp. | reverse complement strand
TCCTACCATCATCAGAGAAATAGCAGGCTTCAGGATGGTGCTGATCTGCTCAGACCCTACATATCCAGGCACAAGATAGATCACAACAATATAATACAGCGCCATGACCATGCACATCAGCCACCATCCGTGGTGCAGTTCCAGCAGGGTCTGGAGAAACAGGGGACGCAAAAAGCAGATCAGAAACCAGATGATTCCCCCGCTGAGCAGCCCATAGGACAATAGCAGGACCCAAACATGGCAGCCTGACAGATAGTAGATGAGCCCTGCGCCATGCTGGACCAGCATACAGAACAGGATCACTGAGAGCAGTTGAAAGATCAGCTGCCAGCCACGAAAACGGCTCAGGATCAAAAGCAGCACAAACGACGGCACATGCGCAATAAGAGAATAGATTTGGATGGTAGTTTCGATGCCAGCGATCCAGTACATAGCGGCTACTGCTGCCATAATCAATATCATGGTACTGCAAACAATCAGAATGGTACGCAATCTGGAATACTGGCTGTCCAGAAACAGAAGAACCATGGTCATGCCCAGCACTGTCATGTACTCCATCACAAACAGCTCTATCATGTATCCGCCTCCTCCAACCAGTAGTTCCCCCATGCTTTTTTAAACTCCACCGCCGCTGTCCGGGGCAGTACCACTGCCTTGCCATTATCCAGCAGGGCGGTTTGTCCCGTCACTCCAGACACATGCTGAAAGTTCAGCACAAAGCTGGCTCCACAGAGCCAAAAACGCCGGTCTGCCAGCAGAGGAGCTGCCATCTCACGAAACGGCAGCCGAATTGTGGGGGTATCTATGGTATCATTGGTACAGTAATAGCGCATACAGCGCCCCACCCGCTCTGCATAGCAAATGTCTTCCAGCTTGATCCGTCTGGTACCCTCTGTTGTCTGGACAATCACCACTGCCTGGTGCCGTTTATGAATCTTCTCGATCACCTGATCCAGAACCGAAAAGAGTTTTTCCTGCTGCACCGGCTTCAGCAGGTAAAAGAAGGCGGCCACATCGTAGCTGTCGGCTGCAAAATCGTTGGAATTGGTCAGAAAAATCAGCTCTCCCCGGTCCCCTTTGCTGCGCAGGCGCCGGCCCAGTTCAATGCCGTTCATCTCCGGCATGAGAATATCCAGCAGGTAGAGATCGAAGGCGCCATGTTCTGCAACATCGGCGAGCAAAACCGCTCCGTCTGCAAAGACGGAAATCTCGTTCACAAGAGAGGGCCTGGCTGCAAAATAGTGTTGAAGCGACTCCACGATACAGGCCTGATATATGCTTTCATCGTCACAGACGGCAATTTTGATCAAATAGAATCCCCCTACAGCTCTGACATAAATTTTACACAAATCCATATCATATTTGCAAAAACACCATGCAAACAGTTTAATATGGTATAATAAACATAACATTGATCTGTCTAAGCGTCAAGCAGAAGAATGCCTTTGTCCATACAAAAGAAAGATAGATAGAGAAACGATGGGAGAAGGGATGTTATGAAAAAAATTGTTTACCTCATGGATTATTTCAGCTTTTATAAACGCTTCATACGTCCCCATTCTCTGGAGGAAATCGAACAGATCGCACACAAATTACGCTATCAGAAGGCGGTATATGTGGATTTCAGCCGGCTGAACACCGCTGCAGAATTGAAAATGCTGTATTTCCTCAGCGGCGTGGCCTATGTACTGAATGGCTCTGTGACTCAAGTCTCCCCCTCAAAATATATTTTCTCAAAATAACATGTTTCTCAAGGCCGTTTACCCGGTTTCCTTGAGAAACACATGACCGCCGGCAGCCTGTCCTTCCGGCACTGTTCCAGCCTGACAGCAATGATCACACAGATGCCCCAGGCGGCACAAAAATAAAAAAGTCCTGAGAACGAATGTTCTCAGGACTTTTTGGCGGAGAGAGAGGGATTCGAACCCTCGAGACGCTATTAACGCCTACACGATTTCCAATCGTGCGCCTTCGACCAACTCAGCCATCTCTCCATGGTGAGTGCTCTACCTGCTGCCTGAAACAGGACAGGCAACGGATTGTATTATAGCAGATTTTCTGCTAATGTCAAGAGACAAAATCAAAAAAACAAAAATTTTGTCCAGGCCGGAGGGTTTCTTTCTTTAAATGATACAGTGATACCCCCGCTTCCCTCCTGGCCCCGGGAAGATGGTGTAGCGGGCTCCCCCTGTCAGATGGCACCAAGTTCTGTTTCTTTTTGTTATCATTTGTAGCCATTTTCACATATGAAATTTGCCGGAAAGTTCCGTTGAAAACAATATTTTCATCATCAATCCCTTGCAGCACAACGTGTTCAGAGAATAGCGCAAATTTTCCTATTGACTTTGGAAGCAAAAATCGGTTACAATGTGGTTACAAAAAGATAACCCATTGGTAACAACGATTAACAGGAGGATTCCAAACAATGAAGAAACGAGCCCTTTGCACGCTCGCCGGTCTGGCGCTCTGCATTACCATGACTGGTCCGGTATCTGCGGCTGAGAGCGGCGTTCAATTTGTCGTTGATGGTGCGCCCCTGGTATCCACCTTCACCAGCGAGCTGAAGAATGATACCACCTATGTGTCCTACTGGCCCATTGTGCAGGCCCTCTACCCCGATGCGGTGGCAGAGTGGGTTGGCGGTCAGGCTGTGGTCACTGCCACCGGTTTGCGTATGGAGATTGCGCCCGGCGCCCAGTATATTATGGTCAACGGCCGCTATCTGTATGTTTCTGAAGGGGTACAAATGAAAAACGGTGTGCCTCTGGTGCCTGTGCGTGTGCTGTGCCAGGGCCTGGGCGCCCAGGTAGACTGGATTGGCGATCAGTATACGGTATCCATTACCAGCAACGCCACCCCTCTGGAGTCCGGAGATACTTTTTATAACCAGGACGATCTGTACTGGCTCTCCCGCATCATTTACTGCGAGAGCGGCAACCAGTCTCTGTCGGGCAAGATTGCCGTAGGCAATGTGGTGCTCAACCGGGTGGCCAGCAGCCAGTTCCCCAACAGCGTATACGAGGTCATTTTCCAGCGCAATCAGTTTACCCCTGCCTCCAGCAGCCTGATCAACCGGACCCCCACGGCGGAGTGTGTGATTGCCGCAAAGCTGGCCCTGGAGGGGGCCAACACCGCAGGCAACGCCCTGTATTTTATTAACCCTTCCATCTCTTCCAGCAGTTGGTTTAACCGCAACTGCACCTATGTGGCCACCATTGGCGCACACGCCTTCTTTGCATAAGCGCAAAGGGCCTGCCTCCGGGCAGGTCCTTTTTGTTCCTCACAGAAAATGGGACACATTTTTCTCCCCCTGTGTCATATACTGATATGTATATCACCGGGAAGGAGGGAGCCATGTGAAGCAGTGTCTGCATGATGATACCATTCAGCACACCGGCTCCGGCGGGGACGTGGATGATCTGATCTTCTGCGCCGAGCCGGTCTGGCCTGTCAGCAGCCGATAAACGCAGAGGGGAACCGGGGAATTGGTATCCGCCCTGCAACAACATACCCGCTAAAAACCGCCCGTTCCCGGGCGGTTTTTTGGTACCTGTCTCTTTACATCAGGGCATGGGTTGGATATAATAATAGGGCTACTTTATGGAAATGAGTGTGGATTTATGTTACAGTTTGATGAATATAAGGTAAAGCTCAACAACATCCGTCCCCAGCTGGAGGAGCTGGAGCAGGCCCTGGGCCTGGATGCCGCCCGCCGTGAGGTGGAGATGCTGGAGTCGGAGAGCGCCTCGGACGGTTTTTGGGATAATTTAGAAAAGGCACAGAAGGTGCAGCAGCGGGTCAAGAACCTGCGGGACAAAATTGACGGCCAGGAAAAGCGGGAGACCCAGTGGGAGGATCTGATGACCCTGTGCGAGCTGGGCAATGAGGCAGAGGACGAAAGCCTGGTACCTGAGGTAGAGGAGGGCTTTGCCAAGCTGGAAGCCGACATCGAGGAGGCCAAGCTGTCCACCCTCTTCACCGGGGAGTATGACAACTCCAATGTCATTCTCACCTTCCATGCCGGCGCCGGCGGTACCGAGGCCCAGGACTGGGCGCAGATGCTCTTCCGGATGTATACCCGCTGGGCGGAGCGCCACGGCTTTACCTGCAAAACCCTGGACTATCTGGATGGAGACGAGGCCGGCCTGAAGAGCGCCACCATCCTGATTGAGGGGGAGAACGCCTACGGTCATCTGCGCAGCGAACACGGGGTCCACCGTCTGGTGCGGGTATCCCCCTTTGACGCCAACGCCCGCCGTCAGACCTCCTTTGCCGCCATTGAGGTGATGCCCGACCTGCCGGAGGACGCCGACGTGGACATCCGGCCGGAGGACTACGAAATGCAGGTGTTCCGCTCCTCGGGCGCCGGTGGTCAGCACATCAACAAGACCTCCTCTGCGGTACGGCTCATCCACCACGCCACCGGCATTGTAGTGTCCTGCCAGACCGAGCGCAGCCAGTTCCAGAACAAGGACACCTGTCTGCGGATGCTGCGGGCCAAGCTGGTGGAGCTGAAAATGCAGCAGCACGCTGAAAAGATTTCCGACATCAAGGGCGTCCAGCTGAAAATTGAATGGGGCAGCCAGATCCGCTCCTATGTCTTTATGCCCTATCAGCTGGTGAAGGACAACCGCACCGGTTATGAGACCAGCAACGTCAACGGCGTCATGGACGGCGATCTGGACGGATTCATCAACGCCTATCTGAAGGCGGAAGCCACTGGAAACTGGGTAGAAAAATAACCATAGGAGGGGATTTGCCATGTACAAGGTGCTCTATCTGCTCAATTACGCAGGCAAGGCGGGAACCGAACGGTATGTGGAAACCCTGGTAAAATACCTCTCTGCCGACGGACTGGTAAAGCCCTATTTTGCCTACAATGAGGGCGGGCTGCTGGTGGAGCGGCTGGAGTCCATGGGGGTACCCTGCTGCCAGGTCACCATGCGCCGCCGCTTTGACAAGCAGGCTGCCAAGGCCCTGGCAGAGCTGTGCCGGGCGTGGGACATTGACCTGATTCACTGCCATTACCTGCGGGAGCATTATACCGCCCTTCTGGCCAAGCGCTACAACAAAAAAATCCGGGTGGTTTACACCAACCATTTTGTGCTGGAAAACGATTGGATTACCCGGCTGTCCAACCACTGGATGGACAAGCGGCAGGATCAGATGATTGCCGTGTGC
>CALWOK010000033.1 GCA_944383125.1 uncultured Flavonifractor sp. | reverse complement strand
TCACACAGCCGTCTGGCCCGGGGATAGGCCTTGTCCTTGTGGGCGATGAAGGAGAGGGCGTCCACCTGGTCGCCGTTGAGGAGCATATCCACCTTCACCAGCTCGGACGGCTCATACCGGTCCATTTCGTAGTCCAGGGAGGCATAGCCCTTGGTGCGGGCCTTCAGGGTGTCGAAAAAGTCGTAGATAATTTCTCCCAAGGGCATGGAGTAGTGCAGCTCCACCAGATTGGTGTCCAGATACTGCATGTCCTTATACTCGCCCCGGCGCTCCTGGCACATGGGCATGATGTTGCCCACATAGTCGGGGGGCGACACAATGGACACCTTGGCGTAAGGCTCTTCCGCCAGCTCAATGTTGGCGGGGTCGGGGTAGTTGTGGGGGTTGTCCACCATGACCACCGAGCCGTCGGTTTTGGTGATGCGGTAGATCACCGAGGGCAGGGTGGTGATCAGATCCAGGTCAAATTCCCGCTCCAGCCGCTCCTGGATGATCTCCATGTGGAGCATCCCCAAAAAGCCGCAGCGGAAGCCAAACCCTAGCGCCGCAGAGGATTCCGGCTCAAAGGAGAGAGAGGCGTCATTGAGCTGGAGCTTTTCCAGGGCGTCCCGCAGGTCGGGGTACTTGGAGCCGTCCTCGGTGTAGATGCCGCAGTACACCATAGCCCGGGCGGGGCGGTAGCCGGGCAGGGGTTCCGGGGCGGGCTGGTCTGCCCCGGTGATGGTATCGCCCACCTGGGTGTCCTTCACGTTTTTGATGGAGGCGGTGAAGTAACCCACCTCTCCGGCAATCAGCTCCTGGCAGGACTCCATTCCCAGGGGGAGCAGATGGCCGCACTCCAGCACCTGATAGGTGGCCCCTGAGGCCATCAGCTTGACGTTCATGCCGGTTTTGATGGTGCCCTCCATCACCCGGAAATAGACGATGACGCCCCGGTAGGGGTCATACTGGCTGTCAAAAATCAGGGCTTTTAGGGGTGCTTTGGGGTCACCCTTGGGGGCGGGGATGTTGGTGACAATGTCCTCCAGCACGGCGGGGATATTGATGCCCACCTTGGCGGAAATTTCGGGGGCGTCCTGGGCGGGGATGCCGATGATGTTTTCAATCTCATCCTTCACCCGCTGGGGATCGGCGGCGGGCAGGTCAATTTTGTTCACCACCGGTAAAATCTCCAGGTCGTGCTCCATGGCCAGGAAGGTATTGGCCAGGGTCTGGGCCTCAATGCCCTGGGCGGCGTCCACCACCAGAATGGCCCCTTCACAGGCCGCCAGGGAGCGGGATACCTCATAGTTGAAGTCCACATGGCCGGGGGTGTCGATCAGGTTCAGCTCATAGGTATTGCCGTCGTCGGCGGCATAGTTGAGCTTGACCGCCCGGGCCTTGATGGTGATCCCTCTCTCCTTCTCCAGGTCCATGTTGTCCAGCAGCTGGGACTCCATTTCCCGGGCCGTTACGGCGTTGCACTGCTCAATGAGCCGGTCGGACAGGGTAGATTTTCCGTGGTCAATATGGGCAATGATAGAAAAATTTCTGATTTTGGATTGATCGGTCAAAGAAATACCTCCCAACTGTGGTTATGATTTGCCGCTGTTGTGGTGGGCCTCCACCTGGCGGTTGATGCGCTCGCCGGTGGTATGGATGATCTGGAGCAGGGACTGGTAGAGGCCGGGGTAATTTTCCATAAGGGCGTCGTTGTTCATGGGGGGGAAGGTCCCCTTTTCCCTGACCCGCTCCGCCAGGGCCTCCACATAGTCGGACTCGCTGCAAATCATATCTGCGGTAGGCACACCCGCCATGAATTTTCTGGCCTGCACCGAGAAAAAGTCCTCGTTCTGGGAGCCGTCCGCCCGGTAGAGGTGGCGGAACAGCTTATAGATGGCGGTACCCAGGAAATCGGCGGCGGCGTTGATGGCCTCCTTTTTCCCCACCTTGCCCAGCAGGTCAAAGAGCACGCCGGTGGAGTTAACCAGCAGCTTTTTATTGAGGGTAGCCAGAATAGAGCCGTGGAGCACGTTGTCCTTTTCGGCGGAGTAGTCATACAGCTCCTCTGCGGCAATGGTGGTGCCGTCCCGGCTGAGGGTACGGCCCAGGAGAAAGTCGGCAGACACGTTGTAATAATTGCATGCTTTGATTACAAAGGCCAGACCTGGCTCCCGAACACCGTTTTCGTAGTGGGACAGCAGGGCCTGACTGATGCCCAGCTCTTTGGCAACCGCCCGCTGGGACATGCCTTTCTCCTGCCGCAGCAGGGAGAGACAGCGGGAAAAATCTGAAGACATGGCACACCTCTCTCATATGCTCTTTTTTGCGCTGTACGTCATAGGCGTACAAAATGCCTTTCACGCAAAAACAGTATGTAATAGTATATAATCTAAAATACAAAAAGTAAAGCAATTTTTTTCACAATTATTTCTCTTGATTGCTTGAGGTTTGTGTGATAAAGGGTGTATAATAAATTATACTGCCAAGTCTTTGGCGCAATCTGTCGGATCAGTTAGAACTGGAGGAGATTCCCATGGCCATTCATATGTTTCAGCAGCTCATTGATACCCTGAAAAAAAGCCCCAAAAAGATCGTCTTTACGGAGGGTACCGACCCCCGCATTCTGGAGGCCAGCGCCCGTCTGCTGGCCGGTACCTGGCTGACTCCCATCCTGGTGGGCAACGATGCGGCAATCCACGCCGCCGCCGAGGAAGCCGGCTACAACATCCGGGGCGCCGAGATCATGGACCCCGCCACCTATCCCGACATGGACAAGATGGTGGAAGAGATGGTGGCCCTGCGCAAGGGCAAAATGACCGAGGAGCAGTGCCGGGCTGCTTTGCAGCATGGCAACTATTTTGGCACCATGCTGGTGAAGATGGGGGTTGCCGACTGCCTGCTGGGCGGCGCCACCTACTCCACCGCCGACACCGTCCGCCCCGCCCTGCAGCTCATCAAGACCAAGCCGGGCAGCAAGATTGTGTCCTCCTGCTTCATCCTGGTGCGTCAGGGCGTAGGTGACAATACGGTGCTGGCCATGGGCGACTGCGCCATCAACATCGACCCCACCGAGGACGAGCTGGTGGAGATCACCACCGAGGTGGCCCACTGCGCCCGCACC
>CALWOK010000032.1 GCA_944383125.1 uncultured Flavonifractor sp. | reverse complement strand
TTCTTTCACGTTGTTTAATTTACAAGGTACACGCTCTTGTCAACCTCATCGGCTGACGTGCTATTTATTTTAGCACTTTCGTTTTCGTTTGTCAAGAACTTTTTTCAAGTTTTTTCGGAGCTTTTTGTTCCTCATCAACCGATTCAAGTACTTTTCAAACTCATTCTCGCCTCTCGGCTCGAACTCATTTATTTTACCACGCGCTCTCACGTTTGTCAAGCATTTTTTCAGATCTTGTTCGGAAGTCCGTCCAGGTTCCCCTCGGTTTCTTCCAAATCCCGTTCTGTTTTTATACCCTCTCGCAAGGCGCTCAGATAGAATACCACCCAGCTCCCGTTTTGTCAACACCTTTTTTGAGATTTTCTCAGGTTTTTTCTTTCTGAATCTTTGGTTGCAGCAGACACCCAAGTGTGCTACTCTTTTACATATAAAATAAAGAATCCACACAGGAGGCTATTCCCATGCCAATTAAAATCCCAGACTCTTTGCCTGCCACCGCTGTATTGGAGAGCGAAAATATCTTTGTCATGACAGAGCACCGGGCGCTCCATCAGGATATCCGCCCCCTCAACGTTGTGATTTTAAATCTGATGCCCACCAAGATTGTCACCGAGACTCAGATCCTGCGAAAGCTGTCCAATACACCGGTACAAATCGAAGTGGAGCTGCTGCGCACCGCCAGCTACCAGTCGCAGCATACAGATGAAAGTCATCTCTCTTCGTTCTATACCACCTTTGATCAAATCCGGGAGCGCACCTTTGACGGTATGATTATCACTGGAGCGCCTGTGGAGAACCTGGAGTTTGATCAGGTGGAGTATTGGCCGGAGCTGTGTGAAATCATGGCATGGAGCCGTACCCATGTACACTCTACCCTACATATCTGCTGGGGCGCCCAGGCAGGACTGTACTATCACTATGGGATTACCAAGCGTTCTCTCCCCCAAAAGCTGTTTGGCGTCTATGAGCATCGGGTCCTCAAGCCCAACTCTCCCCTGTTCCGGGGATTTGATGATATATTCTATGCCCCCCATTCCCGCTATACTGAAGTATGGGAGGAGGACATCCGCAATACACCTGGGCTGGAGGTAATCTCCACTTCATCGGAAGCTGGCGTTTATGCAGTCAAAACAGAGAACAGCCGCCAGTTTTTTGTGATGGGACATCCGGAATACGACCCGGATACGCTCTCCCGGGAATACTGGCGGGACGTAGAAAAAGGACTGGATATGGCAGTACCCACCAATTATTTCCCGGATAATGACCCCAACAAGGTACCCGTAGTCCGCTGGCGCAGTGCAGGCCAGCTGCTTTATACCAACTGGCTCAATTATTATGTCTATCAAACGACTCCCTTTGATCTGCGTGATATTACCGGTCAAACCCTCTGACAGGCAGGCTGAAAAAGTGACATCAAAACCCTATTGTGATAAAAACGCCCACATGGTGGGCGTTTTTACTTTCAAATTCAATATCCTGAAAAAAGATAGAATTAGCGTATAAAAAGCGTTGACAATCCGGTTAAATTTGGTATATGCTGGATGCATTGGAATATCCATAGACACAACGGTATTTTGCTTGCAGATACCTTCACTCCTCCGGAGTACGGCCGCATGTTGCGGCCATTTTTCAGGTTAAGTTTCACATTCCGGCAGAGCATGTTTCCTGTATTTACAGATCATATGCCGGAAGGAACTGACTGACACCCCCAGAGTTTGGCTGGCAGTGGCCAGGGTATACTCTCCGGCAATCCATTTTTGATAAATAGCCAAAAATCCCTCTGGCAGGGGTTTGGGAATGCGGCCCAGATGCTTGCCCTGGGCTTTGGCCAGAGCAATGCCCTCTGCCTGTCTCTGGCGGATGTTGTCCCGCTCGGTCTGAGCTACATAGGACAGCAGCTCCAGAACAATATCCGCAATCAGGGTACCCATCAGATCGGTGGTTCTGCGGGTATCCAGAATGGGCATATCAAGAATGACGATATCAGCACGAATGACTTTTACAATCTCCCGCCATTCGTTTTTGATATCGTCATAGCTGCGGCCCAGCCGGTCAATGCTCTTGACCACCACCAGGTCCCCTTTTTTCAGCTGCTTTTTCAGACTCTGATAGGCAGGCCGGTTAAAATTCTTGCCGGAAAGCCGGTCGCAAAAGATATTTTCCTCTGCAATACCCCAGCGCAGCAATTCAATCCGCTGCCGTTCCGGGTTTTGGTCCAGGGTGGATACCCGCATATATCCATAGTGCTTACTCATACAAACCTCCGCTCAAGCAATGATGAAGGGAGGCCGGCAGGGGAACGCTTTGTCCGAAACGTACACGTTTATCGCATGGCAGCCGTGCAGGTTGGTCTGCCTGCTGCGCCATATCATACGGTGTAACTTTACCACGTTATTGGTTGGTATTCAAGGTATTTTTATAAAAATTACAATAAAGCCCTCTGGTCCGCTTTTATCGGGCCATGTCCTGTTCCCAGATCAGCAGAAATTGTTTGATGATGGTGGTGCTGTAAAGGTGTACCTTCCTGGCACAGCAATGCAATCAGAGTATGTCCCCAAAGTTCTGTTTTGATCACTGTGTCCCCCGTCATTGAAATGCCATCATCTGTTTTGAGGCGCATATGTATCAATCTTCTGATCAAACGTCAGGAGGGATTCCGGCAACAGCATGCAACATCCAGCATGACCCATAGTGATTGAGAGGTAGATAAAATGTTTCATAAGCTAAAGCTGCGGTCCTATTTATTGTGTGTCTTTCTGATTGTGATTGCGTTTTCGGCCTGTATCGCACTGGTCAGCACTGTGGGCATTGTACAAACCCGCAGCGCCATGCAGTCTTTTATCAACCATACTCTGGCGGCTGAAACAGCGGTGAAAAACTGCCGTATTTATGTCAATGTAGCCGCCCGGGATCTGCGGGAAATGCTGCTGGTGGACAGCCAGAGCGATTATGTATCCCTGAAAGAAAATGTGTACAGCAATCTGGAGCAAATTACCCAGCAAATTGCAGTGTTCAAAGACACCCACGGCGAAGAGGACGGGCTGGCCCGCACCTATGAGACAGCGTTCCAGCAGTGGTTTCAGATTGCCAATCGTGCCATTGCAGAACTGGATGCAGGCAACACCGCATCTGCCCGCAGCATCATTATCACAGAATGCTCCCCCGCCCTGGCCAATCTGGTTTCCATTGCCCAAAGCATCGACCAGACATTGAGTGCAGAAAAGGCGCAGGCAGAGGCCGGTGTACAAAATATCGTACGCACCGCCATTGTAATCACCCTGGCCCTGCTGTGCATTGTATTGGTGGCCGGACTGGTCATCGCATGGAAAACGACTTCCCAGATTTCCAACGCGACCAATCAGATGATGGCGGCGGCAGATGCGCTGTCCAAGGGCAATCTGGGATATGAAATCGGATATCACTCCCATAACGAGTTTGGCATCCTGGCGGAAAAAATGGAATTCTCCTTCCGGGAATTGAAAAAGTATGTGGATGACATCGATTTTGCCATGGACCAGTTCTCCTGCAAAAACTTCAACATTGCTCCATCCACCCAATTTTTGGGTGATTTTGAGCGCATTGAGTCCTCCATTACCGCATTCCGGAATCAGATTTGTGACGTGTTGCGTCAAATGGACAACTCTGCCGCACAAATCAACGCCGGCTCCACCCAGGTGGCAGACGGCGCCCAGGCTCTGGCCCAGGGCGCCACAGAGCAGGCCAGTGCCGTAGACCAGCTGGCCGCCACCATCAACAGGGTCAATCATCAAATCCATACCACCAAACAAAACGCCGAACATGCCCGGGGGCAGACCGGTGCCGCCTGTGAGCAGATTTTGTACTGCAACACCAAAATGCAGGAAATGGGTGCTGCCATGGAAGTCATCCGGGAACGATCCATGAAGATTGGAACCATCATTCAGACCATCAATGATATTGCTTTCCAGACCAATTTGCTGGCCCTCAATGCAGCGGTAGAGGCCGCCAGAGCTGGCGCTGCCGGCAAAGGGTTTGCCGTTGTGGCAGATGAGGTGCGTACCCTGGCTGCCAAGTCTGCCGAGGCCTCCAGGGATACGGAAGCGCTGATTCGGGAATCCGCCCTTGCGGTAGAAAACGGCACCAAACTTGCCGGCGATACCGCCCAGGCTCTGCTGGCAGTGGTAGACGGTACACAGGAAGTCACCAAAATTGTGGCGGAAATTGCCGAAATGGCAAGTCAGCAGGCGGAATATGTGGATCAGATCAGCACAGGCATTGACCAGATTTCCAGCGTGGTGCAAAATAATTCCGCCACGTCGGAGGAGAGCGCCGCCGCCAGTGAAGAGCTGTCCAGCCAGGCACAGATCATGAAATCCACAGTAGAAGCATTTACGCTCTTTGACCCCGCCTGCCACGGAGGAGTACCAGGCTGATTTTCCCTTCATACATGCACAATCCCTTTCCCTGAGAACCGGAGTCTGCTGTTTCAACGGCAGGCTCCGGTTCTTTCAGATGGGCTTGGAAAAACCAACTTATCTTGCATCCGACCGTCAAATTTGGTACAATACTCCAACACCAAGGAATGGGAAAGGATGAGATATGTGAAACGACTTGGCGCTCTGCTTCTGGCAGCTCTTGTGTCTTTTTCGCTGGTGGTATGGCCCAGTGCAGCATCAGAACAACCCGACCCCTGGGCGGCAGACTCCATGGCATTTGCCCTGGAACACGGCCTGCTGGCCCCTGAAGAGGTTGCTCCAAGGCAGCCTACCACCCGCAGTCAACTGGCAGCGTTCACCGCGCGGCTGCTGAAGCTGTCCCAGATGGCAGATCTCAGCAGTTACACCGACGTGACCACATCCAACCCTTACTACCAGTCCCTCTCCAAAGCGGTGGCCATCGGTCTGTTTGAGGGCAACAATCATTTGCTCACGCCCCAGAGCCATCTCACCCGGGAGCAGGCCTTTACCGTTCTGGCCCGGTGCTTTGGGGTGCCGGACGGCGATCCGGGCTTGCTGGAAGCCTTTCAGGACCACCTGCAGGTGAGCGACTGGGCAGCCGGACCGGTAGCCGGCATGATTGCAGCGGGCTATGTCAAGGGCAGCGGGGCCACCCTTTCTCCCCAGAACACCATCACCCAGCAGGAGCTGATCCATTTGCTCTGCCAGATGTGTGGCGCCATTGTGACGGACGGCGTCCTGCCCGCCCATGGCTCTGTCACCCTTCAGACCGGCGATACCCTGCTTGCCGATGTGACCATTGACGGAAACCTGTATCTGTGCGGCGGCTTCCAGCAGGTAGAGCTGTCCAACGTGCAGATCAACGGCCGTCTTATGGTATATGACGGCACCGTTCATCTGACCGGCGGCAGCTCTGCCCGGGAGATTGTCTGCCGGGGGCCTGACGTCCAGATTTACCAGGATGGCGCCATCCCGGTACAGGTCACTGCCGGAACGGCTACGTTATGGGGCGGAGGCCTGGCCATGGTAAGCGGCAACGCCATATTGCGAAGCGGCATTTACTCCCAGGTGGATGTGCTTGGCGGTTCTGTCACCGTCCGGGAAGACGCCCAGATTACACTGGCCCGTCTGTTGAACAAAGACAGCCAGATTACCGGAGCCGGTTCTGTCAGGAATGCTGTGCTCTTCCATCCGGACTGCAATATCACCGCTCCAACCAATCAGGTGCAGACGCTTTATGATCCGGGAATCGATCAGGTACGCATCTCTGCTGTCAAGGCTGCCAACGAGCCCACCCCCACCTCCCCGGGCATTTCCACCACCGTCCAATTCTCTCAGGTAGACAACACCACCGGCCTGGGCGTCAAGGATGGGGTCCGTTACTGCACCCTCTCCTGGTATGTGGATGGCAAGCTGGTGGAAAAACAGCGCAACTTCCCCCTGACTGAAGGGGCGCAGGCATCTTTCCAGACCAAGGCAACCTACAGCGACCCCAAAAAGACTTCCACCACTTTGCTGGTGCGTCTCTCCTATGGGGGCGAAGTCATCGAGCTGTCCCAGACGGTGAACAAGCATGTGGAACAGCTCTACCCCACCAAAGTGGGTACCATGGTGATTGAGGGTACCATTCTGCGCACCACCCCTCTGTACAGCAGCATGAGGCTGAGCGGAAGGCTTGGTACCGTTCCCGCCGGCACCAAGGTGACGTATCTGGCATACTCCACCGACGAGAACTCCCGGCAGATCAGGCTCTCCGATGGCAGAGTGGGTTGGGTCAGCCGGTGGGACCTGAGTATCTCCACCAAAAATTACACCCAGGCCACCGACTACACCCAGGCCACCAAGGAGTATTACGTCAACAGCTCGGGCTATAAAAGCAGCAGCCGGTATCTGGTATGGGTCAGCAGGCTCACTCAAAAGGTCAACATTTTTGAGGGGAGCGCCCAGAACTGGAAGCTGATCCACACCTTTGCCTGCGCCACCGGCGCCAACACCACCCCCACCGTTCCCGGCGTTTTTACCTACTACAGCCGGGTGAACAAATGGGACTATGGTACTTATTATGTAAAACGTCCCATGATTTTCAACGGGGGACACGCCTTCCACACCCGTACCTACCGCACCTCCAACGACACGCTGCTGGACCCCACCATCGGCCGTCCCGTCTCTCACGGCTGTATCCGCATGTATGATGAGGCCATCAACTGGATGTGGAACAATCTCCCCTTCGGCACCACTGTGGTCGTTTATTGACCGACAAAAGGGCCTGTCGCATGGTGTGCGGCAGGCCCTTTTCCTTGGAATATGCAATTACAGATCGATGGGATCCACATCCACAGGATGGGTTTTGCGGTACTCTTTGCTCCACTGGGACAGCTGGAAGATGGTCCACAGATCGGAGCCGCCGGTATACAGCAGGACAATCCCGATCACCCGGAAGAGGGCCTCTTCAGCCAGCAGGGGATGGAACACCACAAAAATACCCAAAGCGCTGACCACCAGGGAGAGCACCAGATTGATGTTCCAGTTGCCATAGTCCATCCGGCGCAGCTCCAGGGTACGCTTGAGGCTGAGCAGGCCGTCAATGGCAATATACAGGCCCAGGATGACGGGGATCACCCCCTGGATCAGAGGAGGATAGATCACCATCACAGCCCCCACGGCGGCAGCCACAATCCCCAGGAACAGGGCCAGAAAGGCGCTGCCCTTCCGGTCGTCGCTGCGGTAATAGCCCCAGATGGCAAAAATGCCGTAGAGCAGCAGGATGGCCCCGAAGAGGTAGCAAATCACATTCATCACCGTGGTAGGCCAGATGATGAGCACCGCCCCAAGGGCCAGGTAGAGAATGGAAAGGAACACAAAGCTGACCGTCATATTCTTCAGACGCTCTTTCATGAGAAAATCACCTTTCTCCCGTCAATACAGCCGGTTGAGGTATGCTGTCAGCCCATACCCTCAGCTGTTCTTTTGCTTGGCCTGGGTTTTGGCCAGGAAGCGGTCGGTCTGAATGACAAACCGCTCATGGGTGCCTTTGCCGATGGGACCCCCCTCGTCGAAGGCGGTTACGGCAAAGGAGAGCTTACGGCCCTCCACAGCTGTGACCTCTGCCTCCGCCCAAACCTGCATGCCCACCGGGGTGGCAGCGTCATGGGTGATATTCAGCAGGGTGCCTACCGTACCCTGTCCCTCTTCCAGCTGGGCCTGAACGGCATTGACGGCGGCATTCTCCATCAGGGCCACCATGGCCGGGGTTGCAAACACAGGCACCAGGCCGCTTCCCACTGCGGCAGCGGTATTTTCAGGCACGACCACGGTATCCGCCCGTCCCTTCATTCCCACAGAAATTGGCATAGCAAGCACTCCTTTATAATCAATACATTCATACCTGTATTATTTTACATCAACCGCCAGCATAAGGCAAGCAAAAGCCGCACAGAGCTGTGCGGCTTTTGCAACACCATTGACCATCAGCTGGCAGCCAGCATAAGCCGGGTCCACTCGGAGTCGTAGAGGGCCAGAATATCAGAGGGGAGATTCTGGAAGCTCTCACACTGTGCCAGGATGGACCGGTCAGGATAGGCATAAGGATCGCCGGACACCTCGGGGTCCAGGGCCTCCCGGACGGAGAGCAGCGGAGAGGAGTACCAGATCTCCTCACAGTTTTTCAGCCCGGCGGCGGTGGAGCACATATAGTTGATAAAAATTTCGGCGTTTTCCTTGTTCTCTGCGTTCTTGGGAATGCACATGGCGTCTACATACAGGTTGGTACCCTCTTCCGGCAGGGCAAAGGCCAGGTCGGTGTTGACCTCCTGCATGGTAAGGAAATCGCCGTAGTAGTAGGCGCCGATGGCGGCGGAGCCGGCCTGCATCTTCTCGAAAATTTCGTCCATCACATAGGACTGCACCAGGGGCTTCTGCTGGATGAGCAGGTCCACCGCCTCTTTGATCTGGTCAGGATCGGTGGTATTGTAGGAGTAGCCCAGCTCCTTCAGGGCCACGCCGATGGCGTCCCGGGAGTTGTTGAACATGAGAATCTGACCGGCATAGTCCTCATCAAACATGATATCCCAGCTGGTGGGCGT
The DNA here is from genome assembly GCA_944383125.1 of uncultured Flavonifractor sp. Classification (GTDB taxonomy): domain Bacteria; phylum Bacillota; class Clostridia; order Oscillospirales; family Oscillospiraceae; genus Flavonifractor. Next base: position 1,589 of record CALWOK010000032.1, on the reverse strand, counting down.
CTCCTCCACCATGGTGGTGTTGTAGATGATCCCCAGCAGGCCCCACATATAGGGTACGCTGTACAGGTTTTCCGGGTCATAAGCGGGGTTTTTCAGAACCGGGTCGACGTCCTCAAAATTGGGGATGTTGTCAAAGTTCAGCGGCTCCAGCATATCCTCCTCAATCATCCGGGAGATCATATAGTCGGAGGGAATCACCACGTCATAGCTGGCGCCGTCGTTCTTCAGCACCCCGTACATGGACTCATTGCTCTCATAGATATCATAGTTGACCTTGATACCCGTCTCGGCGGTAAAGTCCTCCAGAACAGATTCGTCGATATAGACGCCCCAGTTATAGACGTTGACCACACCCTTGTCGGCGGTACCAGGTTCCTTGGCGGTGCCGTTGCCGCCGCAGCCGGTCATGCCCAGGCTAAGGGAGAGGGCGGATGCAGTCAGGAGTGCAAGAGACTTTTTGTTCAATTTCTTTCTTTATCCCCTTTCGGAATGATTTTTCTATAACAGCCCGCAGGCCTGTTATCTTCAGTTGCCCGGGTTGAGCTTGGCCTTGGACCGGGCGGCGGCGGTTTCCTGGCGGGCCTGCCGGATATTGACGATGAGCAGCAGGGTGAGCACACACAGGAACATGAGGGTGGACAGGGCATTGATTTCCGGTGTCACCGGCTTTTTCACGGCAGTATAAATTTCCACTGCCAGGGTGGTCACGCCGGAACCTTTGGTAAAGTAGCTGATGACAAAATCGTCAATGGACATGGTAAAGGCAATAATCAGGCCGTTCAGGACACCCGGCATGATTTCGGGCAGAATCACCTTGCGGAAGGCATACCAGCCGGAGGCCCCCAAATCCTGGGCCGCCTCATAGATATTGGGGTCCAGCTGCCGCAGCCGGGGCATCACCGACAGGATCACATAGGGGGCATTGAAGGTGATGTGGGCCAGCAGGAGGGTGCCAAAGCCGGTGCGCCACCGTACCCCCAGCACCTCACTGAGGAAGCTGTCGTTGAACAGGCCAATGGCAAACACAAACAGCAGCATCATGGACACACCGGTGATGATATCGGCATTGGTAAGGGGGATGTTGTTGATGGACATACACACCCCTCTGGCCCGGCGGCGCATGCTGTAAAAGCCGATGGCGGCGGCGGTACCCAGGATGGTGGCAATGACAGCCGCCAGAACGGAGAGAATCACCGTGGTCTGGAGGGCGCCCAGCAGCCGGTCATTCTGGAACAGCTGTCCGTACCACTCCAGGGAGAAGCCGCCCCACACCCGGTTGCTCCGCTCGGCATTGAAGGAAAAGACGATCAGCAGCACAATGGGGGCGTACAGGAACAAATAAATGAGGGCGGTAAACACCCGGGACGGAGTGCGATGCTTGCTCACAGGACAGCCACCCCCTCTTCTCCCTCGCCGAAGCGGTTCATAATGGCCATCAGCGCCAGCACAATGATCATCATCACCAGGGCGATGGCAGACCCCAGGTGGGGGTTATAGGCGTTGCCCAGGAACTGCATTTCGATGAGATCCCCCAGCAGGAGGGTTTTGCCGCCCCCCAGCAGCCGGGACAGGGCAAAGGTGGATACCGA
>CALWOK010000031.1 GCA_944383125.1 uncultured Flavonifractor sp. | reverse complement strand
GGTCTTGCCCACGCCGGGCGGGCCCACCAGGCAGAGGATCTGCCCCCTCAGCTGGGGGGCGAGCTGCTTGACGGCCAGGAACTCCAGGATGCGCTCCGTTCGCGTGCCCAGACCGTAGTGGTCGATATCCAGCCCCTTGCGGGCCGCTTCCACATTGACCCGCTCCCGGGGGCGCTTGCCCCAGGGCAGCTCCAGAACGGTATCCAGATAGTTGCGCAGGACGGTGGCCTCGGCGGAGGAATAGGGCTGCTTTTCCAGCCGCCCCACCTCTTTGTTCAGCTTGTCGGCCACCTCCTGGGGCAGCTTGGCCTCCTGGATGCGTTGGCGGTACTCGGCAATCTCGTTGTCCCCCCGGCCGTCCTCCCCCAGCTCCTGCTGGAGGACCTTCATCTGCTCCCGGAGCACATAGTCCCGCTGGCTGCGGGTGAGCTGCTCCCGCACCTTGCTCTGCATCTCGTGCTCCAGCTCCAGAATCTCCACTTCCCGGCCCAGGCTGTGGCACAGCTTTTCCAGCCGGCGCACCGGCCGCAGCTCTTCCAGAATGGCCTGCTTGTCGTTGGGGCGCATGGGCAGGTTCTGGGCGATGTAGTCGGCAATATAACCGGGGTCCTCACTGGACAGCACCGACAGCAGAATATCGGGGGTCATTTTGGGGGCCAGTTCAATATAGCGCTCAAAGAGGTCATAGGTCTGACGGATGAGGGCCTCGGTACGGGCAGAGCGGCGCACCTGCTTCTCCTCGGGGATTTCCTCCACCCGGGCGGTCAGCCAGGGGTTTACCTGGGTCAGCTCCAGCAGACGCCCCCGGCTCAGCCCCTCCACCATCACCCGCACATTGTCCCCCGGCAGCCGGAGAATCTGGCGCACATTGCTGATGGTGCCGATGGGGTATAAATCCTCCCCCTGAGGCTCCTCCACCGCCAAATCCCGCTGGGCCACCAGAAAAATGGGCTGGCCGGAGGTCATGGCCTCATCCATTGCCTGAATGGAGGACTTGCGTCCCACATCAAAATGGAGGAGCATGTTGGGAAAAATGGTCAGTCCCCGCAGGGCCAGGGCCGGTATCACCACAGGCTCGTAGGTTGTCATGGGTATTCTCTCCTCCCAAAGAAGGCAGGAGACAGTGCGAGGGAGTTTGTTCTGTCTGTTCTCCCCGTTCCTGTCTCCTGCCGATTGTAATCATGTCTCTATCCGGCAGCGTCAGGATACGTTGCCTCTGGCGGGCTTTCCGCCATGTTCCGCCCGGAGGGAGGCTCCTCCCAGCCGGGGCCGGTTGGTACGCTCGGGGTTGTGCTCAATCCTGGGGGCGGCATGGTTCTTGACGCTCTCCCCGGTTATGGTCACTCTGGTGATGGTGGGGTCGGAGGGGACGTCGTACATCACCTGGGTCATCACCTCTTCCAGCACTGCCCGCAGGCCACGGGCGCCAATGCCCCGTTCAATGGCCTTTTCGGCGGCCTCTTCCAGTGCCTTGGGTTCAAACTCCAGATCCACCATATCATACTCCAGCAGCTTTTCATACTGCTTCACCAGAGCGTTTTTGGGCTCGGTCAGGATGCGCACCAGCTGATCCTTGTCCAGAGCGTTCAGGGTGGTAATCACCGGCAGACGGCCCACCAGCTCGGGGATGATGCCGAACTTCAGCAGGTCGTGGGGCTGGATTTCCTTGAAAATCGCCCGGTCCTTTTCCTTCTTGCTCTGAATCTCCGCCCCGAAGCCAATGGTCTTTTTGTCCAGCCGCTGCTCAATGATCTTCTCCATGCCGTCAAAGGCGCCGCCGCAGATAAACAGGATATTCTTGGTGTTGATCTGAATAAACTCCTGATGGGGATGCTTCCGGCCCCCCTGGGGAGGCACATTGGCCACAGTCCCCTCCAGGATTTTCAGCAGGGCCTGCTGCACTCCCTCTCCCGACACATCCCGGGTGATGGAGGTATTCTCGCTCTTGCGGGCAATCTTGTCGATCTCGTCCACATAGATGATGCCCCGCTCCGCCAGCTCCACGTCGTAGTCGGCAGCCTGCACCAGCCGCAGCAGGATGTTCTCCACGTCGTCGCCCACATAACCGGCCTCGGTGAGGGTGGTGGCGTCGGCGATGGCAAAGGGCACCTTCAGAATGCGGGCCAGGGTCTGGGCAAAGAGGGTCTTGCCGCAGCCGGTGGGGCCCATCAGCAAAATGTTGCTCTTCTGAAGCTCCACGTCCTCCCCGCCGCCGAAGTAAATCCGCTTGTAGTGGTTGTATACCGCCACAGACAGGGCCACCTTGGCGTCCTCCTGGCCGATGATATACTGATCCAGCACGTCCCGGATTTCCCGGGGGGTGGGGATCACGTCGGGGATGTCGGGAGAGACAACCTCCTCCGGGTCATAGTTGTCGTCCAGAATGCTCATGCACAGATGGACGCACTCATTGCAGATATAAGCGCCGGGGCCGGCAATGATGCGGGCCACCTGATCCTGGTGCTTGCCGCAAAAGGAACAGCGGACGCTTTTGCGCTCGTCATTTTTTGGCATATCGTTACCTCGCTGTAAGTGGTTTGTGTCAAAAAGGAGGGGTTGCACAGGGCAGCGAAAACGCCGGAAAGGGAGCGGGGATTCCCCCGCTCCCCTGCACATTACCGGGAATAGATGACCTTGTCGATCAGGCCGTACTCCTTGGCCTCTTCTGCGGACATAAAGTTGTCACGCTCACAGGCGGCGGTAATCTCCTCCACGCTTCTGCCGGTGTTGCCGGCCAGAATGTGGTTCATGCGCTTCTTGATGATCTCCAGCCGTTTCAGGTGGATGGCCATGTCGGTAATCTGGCCCTGGGTGCCGGCAGAGGGCTGGTGGATCATGATCTCCGCATTGGGAAGCGCCAGACGCTTGCCCTTGGCGCCGGAGGAGAGCAGGAACGCCCCCATGCTGGCTGCCATACCGATGCAGATGGTGGAAACATCACATTTGATGTACTGCATGGTATCGTAGATGGCCATACCGTCGGTGACAGAGCCGCCGGGGCTGTTGATATAAAACTGGATATCCTTGTCCGGGTCCTGGGCCTCCAGGTACAGCAGCTGGGCCACTACCAGACTGGCCGTGGTGGCGTTGACCTCCTCCCCCAGGAAGATAATCCGGTCATTCAGCAGACGGGAGAAAAGGTCAGAGGAGCGCTCGCCACGGTTGGTCTGCTCCACTACATAGGGTACTAAGCTCATGGTTGTGAAACTCCTTTATTTTGATGTGGGGGCGCAACACGCCCCCTACCACCCTGCCCAAGGGGCGGGCATACCACACAGTATGCCCGCCCTCCGGTTCCTTATTCCTCCGTGTTTGCCACAGGGGCCTCGCCCTCAGCAGCCTCCTCGGCCTTCTTCTTGGTGGTGCGGCGGCGCTTGGGCTTCTCCTCCCCCTCGGCAGCCTCACCCTCGGCCTTCTTCTTGGCGGTCTTCTTCTTGGCGGGCGCCTTGCCCACCTTGGCGCTGTCCAGGATGATCTGCTGGGCCTTCTTCTCAGACAGGTTCTTCTTCAGGTCATCGGCGTCCACGGCGGCCTTTACCTGATCCAGCTCCATCTTGTACTCCTCAGCCATGCGGCTGTACTCTGCCTCCAGCTCCTCATCGGAGATTTCAATCTGCTCGGCAGCCACCACAGCGCCCAGCGCCAGCTCCCGGCGCACCCGCTCCAGGGCGGAGGCGTGGGCCTGGCCGCTCATCATTTCGGCAGACATGCCGGTCATGGCCAGGTACTGCTCAAAGGAAATGCCCTGGGCCTGGAGACGGCGGGCCATATCCTCCAGCATCTGGTTGGCCTCAAAGTCCACCATGGCGTCGGGGATCTCCACCTCCATGTTGTCCATGACCTGCTCCAGAATGGCGTTTTCAAAGGCACGCTTGGCCTGCTCCTCCCGGCGCTGGGCCAGCTTGTCGGCCAGGTCCTTCTTGAACTCCGCCAGGGTGTCAAACTCGGACATGTCCTTGGCAAACTCGTCATCCAGGGTGGGCAGCTGCTTCTCCTTGACCTCGTGGACCTTCACCTTGAAGACCACAGCCTTGCCGGCCAGCTCGGCGTGATAGTCCTCGGGGAAGGTGATGTCCAGATCCTTCTCGTCGCCGGCCTTGGCGCCTACCAGCTGCTCCTCAAAGCCGGGTACGAAGGAACCGGAGCCCAGCTCCAGGCTGTGGCCCTCAGCCTTGCCCCCCTCGAAGGGCGTGCCGTCCATAAAGCCCTCAAAGTCGATGACCACGGTGTCGCCGTTCTGAGCCTCACGCTCCACGGTCACCATACGGGTACCCCGGTTGATGTAGGGCTTGAGCTCGTTGTCGATATCCTCGTCGGTCACCTTGACCTCGTCCTTCTCGGCGGACAGGCCCTTGTACTCGCCCAGCTTCACCTCGGGACGGACGGTAACGGTGGCCTTGAAGGTCAGGCCGTCCTTGCCGGCCTCCAGCACCTCCACATGGGGCAGAGTGACGATGTCCAGGTTCTCCTGCTCCACCACCTCGGCGTAGGCCTTGGGATAGACCTCGTTGATGGCATCTTCATAGAACACGCCGGAGCCGTACATGCCCTCAATGACCTTCCGGGGGGCCTTGCCCTTCCGGAAGCCAGGCACAGTGATCTTGCCACGCTGCTTCAGATAGGCCTTCTGGACCGCAGCCTCAAACTCCTCGGCGCCAATCTCAACGACCACTGCAACGGTGCTTTTTTCCTGCTTCTCGACGCTTTTGACATTCATTTTGTTTACTTCCTCCTGTCAGCCCCGGTGCCTGCGCAGAGGCGCTGGACGGAGCATCTTTTGCGATATCCGTTATATAGTATCAGATACAACGAGAAATTGCCATAGTTTTTTTCAATTATTCCATGATTTTTTGGGGACGGAACTGAAGATAGTCGGCTGCCGCCAGATGGTAGGACACCGGGCCGTATCGCCCCTCTACCGCCAGCCGGTGGCTGCCGCCGTGGAGATGTCCGTAGTAGCAGGCCTCCACGCCGTACTCCTCCAGCAGGGCCAGGATTTCCGGGCAGGTATAGCCCTGATACAGGGGCGGATAGTGGAGAAAGCAAAGCTTTTTCCGCTCCCCCGCCGCCTTCAGGGAGGCCTCCAGCCGGATCAGCTCCCGGTTGAATACCTTCTGGTCCCCCTTTTCCTCATAAAACCAGCCCCGGGTGCCGCACAGGGCATAGTCCCCGTAGTCATAGCAGTTGTTGTGAAGAATGTGGAGGGTGGAAAAGCCATGCTCCCCGAAAAAGCGGTTCATTTTGGCGGCGGTGTTCCACCAGTAGTCATGGTTGCCCTTGAGCAGCAGCTTGCGCCCGCCGGGCAGGGCATCCAGAAAGGCAAAGTCTGCCCGGGCCTCCTCCAGGCTCATCCCCCAGGACAGGTCGCCGCACAGCACCACGGTGTCCTCCGGGCCTACCGCCCGAAATCCCTCCCGCAGCTTGTCCACATAGCCTTCCCATCCCCCGCCGAACACGTCCATGGGCTTGTTGCTGCCCAGGGAGAGGTGGGTATCCCCAATGACAAACAGGGCCATTTACTTGAGCATCTCCAGTACCTGATCCAGCATATACTCCTTGTTGACCACATGGCTGAACCGGGGATTTTTGTGCTTCAGGGCTGCCAGGGGGGCAGGCACCGGCAGGCCGGTGACCTGGGACAGCTGGTCCAGAATGGCGGTCCCCTCTGCCAGCTCGGACACCCCCAGGGCCTCCAGCACGCTGTCGCAGAACTTGAAGGGGCTGGCGGTGGACACCACCACCGTGGGGGTGGCGTCTCCGGTGCGCTGACGGTACTGGTCCAGCACGTCAAAGGCCACGGCGGTATGGGGGTCAATGAGATAGTTGTGCTCCTGCCACATCCGGCCAATGACCTGTTTGGTCTGGCTGTCGTCACAGTAACCGGCGGCAAAGATCCGGTTGATCTTGCTCTGGATGAAGGGGCTTACCTTGTACAGCCCCACGGTGGACAGCTGATGCATATACTCCCGCACCAGGGTATCATCCTGCTCGCTGAGGGCAAAGAGCATCCGCTCCAGGTTGGAGGAAATCAGGATGTCCATGGAGGGAGAAATGGTGTTGTGGAACTCCCGGTTGCGGTCGTACTGGCCGGTGAGGATAAAGTCGGTCAGCACGTTGTTGGCATTGGAGGCGCAGATCAGCTTGTGGATGGGTACGCCCATCTCCCGGGCATAATAGGCCGCCAGAATGTTGCCGAAGTTGCCGGTGGGGACACAGACGTTGATGGGGTCCCCCTTCTGGATCTTCTCCTCCCGCAGCAGATCGCAGTAGGCCGAGATATAGTAGACAATCTGGGGGAGCACCCGGCCCCAGTTGATGGAGTTGGCGGAGGACAGGAAAAAGCCCCGCTCTGCCAGCTGCTCCCGGAGGGCCTCGTCGGAGAAGAGCTTTTTCACGCCGGTCTGGGCGTCGTCAAAGTTGCCCACCACGGCGCATACGCCTACGTTGCCCCCCTCCTGGGTGTTCATTTGCAGTTCCTGGACGTCAGAGACCCCGTCCTTGGGATAGAACACCAGAATACGGGTGCGGTCCACGTCCCGGAAACCCTCCAGGGCCGCCTTGCCGGTGTCGCCGGAGGTGGCCACCAGGATGCACACCGTCTTGCTCTCCTGATTCTTCTTCAGAGAAGCGGTCAGCAGATGGGGCAGCATCTGAAGGGCCATGTCCTTGAAAGCGCAGGTGGGGCCGTGCCACAGCTCCAGGCAGTAGGTGCTGGAGTCCACCTGGCGGACCGGGGCCACCTCAGGCACATCAAACTTGGTTTCGCTGTATGCCTTGGCGGCAAAGGAGGTCAGCTCGGAGGAGGTGAAGTCGTCCAGATAGGAGTTCATCACAAAGACCGCCCGCTGCTGGTAGGACATATCCCGCAGGGTAATCAGCCCGTTGGGGGAGAGCTTGGGGAACACCTCCGGCGTCATCAGTCCGCCGTCAGAGGCCAGTCCCCGGGCGATGGCCTGGGCCGCAGTACACCGCTCCTGCTTATTTCTTGTGCTTACATAGTACATACTTCGCTCACAACCCTCATCAGATTATTGAAGAACAGGTCCTGCACCAGCGCCTCGCTGTAGTTGCGTCTGAGCAGGGCTTCGTAAAGTCGGTCATAGTCCTGGATGCCCCTGATCCCGGCGGCAATGGGGCTGCATCCGTCCAGCTCGCCCCCCAAGGCAATATGTCTGGCCCCGCCCAGGGCCAGCCAGTGTTCCAGGTGGGCAATGGCGGCCTCCACATCCTCCCCGCCCCCCAAAAAGGCGGTGTAGAGGTTGAGTCCTGCCACGCCATTGTGCTCTATTATGGCAGTAAATTGTCTGTCGGTCAAGTTCCTGGCGTGAGAAAACACCGTTCTGCTGTTGGAATGGCTGGCAAAGAACGGCCCGGGCAGCAGGTCTGCCACATCCCAGAACCCAGGATCAGACAGGTGGGACACATCCACCAGCACGCCCAGCTGCGCTGCCTTTTGCACAAAGGCACGCCCCTGGGCCGTCAATCCCTGCCCGGATGCCTCATCATTGGTGCCGCTGAGGGCGTTTGCCCGGTTCCAGGTCAGATTGACCGCCCGTACCCCCAGGCTGTAGGCCTCCTCCAGCCGCTCCGGAGAGCAGTCCAGCAGCTCGGCCCCCTCCACAGACAGGAATGCAGCCATTTTGCCCTGGGAAAAAGCAGACTGGGCCTCCTGAGCGGTCCGGCAGTGGGCCATCACCCCGACATTTGCCGCCATCTCCCGGCGGAACAGATTATATTCGCACTGAAAGATCTCCCGAAAAGACATGCCGGGAAAATCCTCCGGCTGGCCAAAGAGGGCAAAAAACTGGGCATACCGGCGGTACTTCCCCGCCCGCTCCAAATCCACATGGCAGGCATTGCGGGCAAAGCCGCCCCCGGACAGATGGCACATCAGCACCGTATCACAGTGTCCGTCAAACAGGTCCATCTCCGGCACCTGCCCACCTCCTCCTAAAACGCATTTTCCCAATACCACACCACCGGCTCCGGGGTAGCCGTCCCCAGAGGCGCATACACCTCCGCCACGTCAAAGCGGGGCTGGCGCCCCTCCTCCGGATGTCCCATCAGGTAATACTCCGCCGTGGTGCGCAGCTTCTGCTGCTTCCGCCAGTCCACCGCCGCCCGTCCGGGGGCGAAGCGGTCGTTCTTCCGCAGCTTAACCTCTATAAAGCATAAATACTTGTCAGTTGTTGCAATCAGGTCGATTTCTCCCAACCGGCAGCGGAACCCGGCCGCCTGGAGGGTGTAGCCCCGCTCCCGCAGCCATTGGGCCACCAAAGCCTCTCCCCACTGGCCCAGCAGTCTGGCCTCTCTCCCGCTCACAGCTTTTTCAGAAAGGTGCGGCGGTGAATGTCACAGGGGCCGTACTGCCGCAGCCGTTCATAGTGGAGCTTGGTGGGATAGCCCTTGTGCCGTTCAAAGGCATACTGGGGATAGCATACCGCCATCTCTTCCATGTAACGGTCCCGGCTCACCTTGGCCAGAATGGAGGCGGCGGCGATAGAAGCTGACAGGGAATCTCCCTTTACAATCGTTGCGTGGGGCGTGGTAACGGCCCCTGCCTTGCCATGATCCCGGTTGCCGTCGATGAGCGCAAAGTCCGGTTGGACCGGCAGGCCGTCTATGGCCTGCTGCATGGCGTTCATCCGGGCGCTGAGAATATCGGTGGCGTCAATTTCCTTGGGCTCCACCCAGGCCACACTCCAGGCCGCCGCCTGATCCTGAATGACCGCAAAGAGGGTGTCCCGCTGTTTGGCGGTGCGCTTTTTGGAGTCGGTCAGGCCGGGAATCTCTAGTCCAAAGGGCAGGATCACGGCAGCGGCGTACACCCGGCCCGCCAGAGGGCCGGCCCCCGCCTCGTCACAGCCGCACACCAGCTGGTGTCCCTCTGCCTGGCTGCGGCCCTCCCATTCCCACATATCCATAAGGTTAAACTCCTTTACAGCTCTTGTGGTATCTCCAGGGTAAAGTTACCCAGCTTTCCGCTTCGGTACTCCTCCAGCAGCACCCGGGCCATGCGCTCGGTGTCCACTTCGCCGCCGGAGATGAGAAAGCCCCGCTTGCGGCCGCAGGCCTCCAGCAGCTCCCAGCCGGGCTGTCCGGCCTGGGGCTCCACCTTATAGCGCTCGGCAACGGCTCTGGGATAGCGCTCCCCCAAAATTTCCATCAGATGGCAGGCCAGGGTCTCCCGGTCCATAATTTCATCCTTGACCGCACCGGTAAAGGCCAGGTGCATTCCGGTCAGCTCATCCTCAAACTTAGGCCATAAAATGCCGGGGGTGTCCAGCAGGTCCAGTCCGGCATCCACATTGACCCACTGCTTTCCCCGGGTCACGCCGGGCTTGTTGCCCGCCTTGGCAGACTTCCGTTTGGCCACCTGATTGATGAAGGTGGATTTGCCCACATTGGGCACCCCCACCACCATGGCCCGCACCGGACGGCCCACCAGGCCCTTGGCCTTCCACTGTTCAATCTTATCCTTCAAAGCGGATTTGATGGCGGCGGAAAACTGGTTGACCCCTTTTCCATCCCGGGCGTTGGTCTCCATGACCCACCAGCCCCGGCTGCGGAACCAGTCCCCCCACACCTTGTTCATGGCGGGGTCGGCCTGATCGGCCCGGTTGAGGATGATAAGACGGGGTTTTTCCCCCACAATCTCGTCAATATCCGGGTTGCGGCTGGAGATGGGGATGCGGGCGTCGATGATCTCTGCCACCAGATCCACCAGTTTCAGGTCCGCCTGGATCTGACGCCTGGTTTTGGTCATATGGCCGGGATACCATTGAATGTTCATGCTCCAGCCTCCTTGTGTTCTGTTTCTCGTTCCATAACAGGGGATATTATACACAATATCTTGTGGATTGAAAAGGGCAAAGACGCACAAAAAAAGAGAGAGGCCACAGCCTCTCTCTTTTTTTGGACAACGGGATCAGATGCGCTCCTTGACCTTGGCGCTCTTGCCCACACGGTCCCGCAGATAATACAGCTTGGCGCGGCGCACCTTGCCCTTGCGGACCAGCTCGATCTTCTCCACAGCGGGAGCGTGGATGGGGAAAACCTTCTCCACACCGACGCCGTAAGACACACGGCGCACCGTGATGGTCTCCTCCAGGCCGCCGTGCTTCTTGGCAATGACGGTACCCTCAAAAACCTGGATACGCTCACGGTTGCCTTCCTTGATGTGGACGTGAACACGGACGGTGTCGCCCACATTGGCCACGGGGGGCTCTGCCTTCTGGTACTTGGCGCTGAAAGCCTGCATAAGATCCATTTGATATTCCTCCTGATGATAGGCGTTCTTACCGGCCCTGTACGCCGTCCATCCCTGAGACAGCAGCCGCAGAGGAGCGCCCTTTAATTGAGTCCGAAATAGTATACCATGTACGAAATCAAATTGCAAGGTATTTTTTACGTTGTCTTGCCCGGCAAGGCCCCCTGGAGCAGCCACCCCGACAGACACAGCAGGGTCAGGTTGCTCTGGCCCGCCTGCCACAGCACCGTGGCCCCCGCCAGCAGCCCCCCGCACAGGGCCAGGGAGAGCACCCGCATCACCGGCTGCGCACAGTCTCCCCGTCCCGCCAGAGTCAGGACACAGGCCAGCGCCCTGCCACCGTCCAGGGGGGCAACCGGCAGCAGATTGAAGCATCCCAAGGCCAAATGAATGCCCGCAAAGCAGTACCACCCCTCCCCCCGTCCGGCGCACAGCAGGGCCATCCCCAGGTTGACCGCCGGTCCCGCCAGAGCGGCTGCCAGCTCTTTCAGCGGCCCAAGGGGGCAGCGGGCAGACAGCCGCAATTCCGCCCCCACGCAGGACAGCCGCAGCAGGCTGACCTCTCCCCCCAGCAGGCGGATGGCGGCATAGTGGCCCAGCTCGTGGAGGGCGCAGGCCGCCATGACCAGAGGAACGGTAAAGCCGTTGTCCAGATAATAGAGGATCGCCCACAGCAGCAGCGCCCCCGCTGTGACCTCCACCCTGCCCCATCTCATTCAGTTGGTTGTGATATAGTAGATGGGATTGATGCGCACGCCGTCCACCTTCAGCTCCAGATGAAGGTGGGGGCCGGTGCTTTTGCCGGTGTTGCCCGACAGGGCCACCGGCTCCCCGGCCTTGACCGTCTGCCCCTGGCGTACCAGCAGCTGGCTGCAATGGGCATAAAAGCTTTTTACCCCGTTGGCGTGGCTGATCTGGAGATAGAGTCCGTATTCCTCGGGAGAATCCCCAATGTAGTCCACCGTACCGTCGGCAAAGGCCAGCACCTGGGTGCCGGTGTCCACCGCCAGATCCACACCGTTATGGAATTTGTCCTCCCCGTCAATGGGGTGCTCCCGCCATCCAAAATTGGAGGTGAGTACCCCCATCACCGGGGTCACGGTGTTTTCCAGATGGAGCTGGTACTTGTCCATGGAGGTGTTGTCCGGCAGGGCGGGACCGGTGTACGCCACCGGCTCCGCCGACGGCTGCGGGCTTTCTTCTGTCTGGTCTTTGGTTGGCTGGGGGGCCGGGGTGGCTGCCAGCGGAAGGGTCTCCCCCTCCGGCAGGCGGTTCACCAGCATCTGCCCCTCCTTCTGACCAAAGCCGCTGAGAAAACGGACCTGTACGCTGTCCAGTACCCCCTGCACCTCCGCCGGGGCCTGCTCCCCCTCTCCCAACACGTCTACCCACAGCCCCTCCAGGGTGGCCAGCACCGGCTCTCCCTGGGAGATGGAGTCCCCCATCCGGGAAAACGCCGCCTGAAAATCCGTGTCCGACCGCAGCAGGCTCAGCAGTTCGGTGCGTATCTCCGCCAGCTTTTCCGGAAAGACCCCCTTGCCGATGAACACCGCCAGAAACAGGGCCAGACACACCACCAGCTGGGTGATCCGCCGCTTTTCCCGGGGGCCAAGCACTGTTTTTTGTCCTTTTCTGCCTTTTTTGCGCTCTGTCAGGCTCTTCCGTCCTGCCATACGCCCTTCCGTCATGCCCATGCCGGCCCATCCCTTCTTGTATCAGGTTAGGCTATCTATATGCGGCTGCGGGCAGTCTTATGCGGACAAGTCAGCTTCCCTTGATTTCTTCCCAGTAGCGGCGGGCGGCCTGCTAGGTTTTGTTGTCCCCATAGTGATAGTATTGGGTGCCTGCCAGAAGGTCGGGCAGATACTGCTGCTTGACCCAGTGGCGGGGAAAGTCGTGGGGATACAGATACCCCTGTTCCCGCTCCAGCCCCGCCGAGTCGGCATGGACGTTTTGCAGGTGGCGGGGATAGTCCCCCGTCCTGCCCGCCCGCACGTCGGCCTGGGCGGCGGCAATGGCCTGGTACACCGAATTGGACTTGGGGGCGGTGGCCAGCAGCACCGCCGCCTGGGCCAGAGGCAGCCGGGCTTCGGGCAGCCCCAGCTGGAGGGCGTTGTCCACCAGGGCCTTGACAATGAGCGCAGCCTGGGGATAGGCCATGCCCACGTCCTCACTGGCAGAGCACAGCAGCCGCCGGATGGCGGTAATCAGATCCCCCGCTTCCAGCAGCCGGGCCAGGTAGTGAAGGGCGGCGTCCGGGTCGGAGCCCCGGAGGGATTTCATCAGGGCGGAAGCAATATCAAAGTGGTCATCCCCCTCCCGGTCATAGCGCATGGCAGAGCGCTGGGCCACCAGCCTTGCGTCCTCCAGCGTCACAAGGAGGTTTCCCTGCTCCCGTCTGGCGGAGTTGAGAAGGAGCTCCACGGCGTTCATGGCCTTGCGCACATCCCCCCCGCAGGCGGCGGCAATGTGCTCCTTTACCCCCTCTTCACACACCACCGTACCCTCCAGCCGTTCCTCCATCAGCCGGACACCCCGCTCCACAGCGGGCAGCACGTCGGCAGCCGACAGGGGCTTGAACTCAAAGACGCTGGACCGGCTGAGAACGGCATTGTATACATAAAAATAAGGGTTTTCGGTGGTGGACGCAATGAGGGTAATCTTCCCATTCTCCATGAATTCCAGCAGGGACTGCTGCTGCTTTTTGTTAAAATACTGAATCTCATCCAGATAGAGCAGCACGCCGTCGGGGGCCAGCATGGTGCCGATCTCCCCCATAATGTTTTTGATGTCGGAAATGGAGGCGGTGGTGGCGTTGAGCCGGTGGAGGGGCCGGTTGGTGCGTTTGGCAATGATGTTGGCTACCGTGGTTTTGCCGGTACCCGAGGGGCCGTAGAACACCAGATTGGGGATATTGCCCCCCTCAATGATGCGCCGGAGCAGCCCGCCCTCCCCTAAAATATGGCGCTGGCCCACCACCTCCTCCAGAGACTGGGGCCGGATCTCGTCCGCCAACGGCCGGTATGTCATGGCAGCAACCTCCCTGTCGCAACAAAATGGAGCGGAATTTCTTCCGCTCCATTGTAACACATGTTCGATGTACGGTAAAGGGTCAGCCGTTGTTGGTAAAGGTATACTGGTGGTCGTAGCCTTCCATGACCTTTTCATAGTCGGTCTTTTCCCAGTCATAGTCCCCAAAGCCGTCGTTGTAGCCAAAGACAACCTTTACGGTTTTGTACTGCTCCAGCATGGCGGGGGGAACATCCGCCCAGAAGTAGACCTCGCTGACGGCGAAGGGGCCTACATCGTCCCGCATGAGGAAAGAGCCTTCATAATGATAGGTGTCATCAAAGACGATGGTCACCATGGTATCGTTGATGAACGTGTCGATGGTTTCCGTTCCCACATTGGTCACAGTGCCGCCCAGCCAGAAATATTTGTTGGTATCGCTGTGGCTGGAAACCGAAATATCGCCCCCCAGCTTATCGCCGGACTGGAACTCCCCCACGGCCAGCTCCAGGTCCACGCCCTCCAGCGTGACGGTATCGCCCACGGCAGCAGTGTTCCCGCCCTGAGCGGTGGTCTCTCCGCTGCCGTCACCTTCCGCCTGGGTGGTTTCGGTCTCCTGGGCGGGCTGCTGGCTCTCCTGGACGGGCTCTTCGGAGGGCTGTACCGACTCCTGTACCTGGGGCGTGGAGTCCACCGGCGGAGTGCTGCCCTCTGCCGGGGCCTCTCCCCCGCCGCAGGCGGCAAGAGAGAGCATCATGGCCGCTGACAACAGAAAAACAGGTGCTTTTTTCATGGTTTCTCACTCCTATTTCTTTGTATCCAGCCCGGCGTTTCCTTCTGTCTGGTCTTGTGTCTATGTTACCAGCTTTCCCAGTCCGCCACAATCTGCTGGCTGCATAGTGTTTTGGGCGACACGCAGCAAGGCCGCCCGAAGGCGGCCTTGCAAAGAACATTTATTCGTACAGGGGATATTTGGCGGTGAGCTGGGCCACCTGCTGCCGCAGAGCCTCCTGGTTGCCCGCAAAGTCGGTGGCGGTGCGCCACATGACCTGGGCAATGACCGCCATGTCCTCCTCCTGGAAGCCACGGCTGGTGGCGGCGGGGGTACCCACCCGGATGCCCGAGGTAACAAAGGGCTTTTCGGGGTCGTTGGGGATGGCGTTTTTGTTGACGGTGATGTTCACCTCGTCCAGACGGTGCTCCATCTCCTTACCGGTAAGGTGGGCGGGCCGCAGGTCCACCAGCATCAGGTGATTGTCGGTGCCGCCGGACACCAGGTCAAAGCCCTCCTTCAGCAGAGCGTCCGCCAGGGCAGCGGCGTTTTTCACAATCTGCTGCTGGTAGGTCTTGAACTCCGGACGCAGGGCCTCGCCCAGGGCCACCGCCTTGGCCGCAATGATGTGCTCCAGGGGGCCGCCCTGGCTGCCGGGGAAGATGGCGGAGTCAATTTTCTTGGCCAGCTCCTCCTTGCACAGAATCATGCCGCCCCGGGGGCCACGGAGGGTCTTGTGGGTGGTGGTGGACACCACATCGGCGTACGGCACCGGGTTGGGATGAAGCCCGGCGGCCACCAGACCGGCAATGTGGGCCATATCCACAAAGAGGTAGGCCCCTACCTCATGGGCGATGTCGGCAAAGGTCTTGAAATCAATGATGCGGGGATAGGCGGAGGCACCTGCCAGAATCATCTTGGGCTGGTGCTTTTTGGCCAGATCCCGCACCTGGTCATAGTCAATATAACCCTGCTCATTGACACCGTAGGCCACCATATGGTAGTTCTTGCCGGAAAAATTCACGGGAGAGCCGTGGGTCAGGTGTCCGCCGTTGGCCAGGTCCATGCCCAGTACGGTGTCCCCATGCTCACACAGGGCCTGATAGACCGCAAAGTTGGCGTTGGCGCCGCAGTGGGGCTGGACGTTGGCGTGGTCGGCCCCGAAGAGCTGACAGGCCCGCTTGCGGGCAATCTCCTCCACCACGTCCACGCACTGGCAGCCGCCGTAATACCGCTTGCCGGGATAGCCCTCGGCGTATTTATTGGTCAGCACCGTGGCAGCCGCCGCCAGCACCCCTTCGCTGACAAAGTTTTCGGAGGCAATCAGCTCAATGTTGCGCCGCTGCCGGTCGTATTCCGCCCGGACCGCCTGCCCCACCTCCGGGTCCTGGGCGGTCAGAAACTCCATGATATCCTTGACCAAGTTGTGTCGCCACCTTTCCTTGTTTCACAATTTACCTTATTATAGCGGATGGTGGATGGAATTACAATCGTCACCATAGGAAAATCCCCCTCGTTTTTTGTGAAAATCTGTGCTATATTGTCTAACGAGGTGATTCCATGAAAGATCATCAGGATGTATTGTCCATTGTGGAAGAGCTGAAACGGCTCTATCCGGACGCCCTGTGCTCTCTGCAATACCCCAAGCCCTATGAACTGCTCTTT
>CALWOK010000030.1 GCA_944383125.1 uncultured Flavonifractor sp. | reverse complement strand
CATCCTGCCCCTACGGCGTTATGTTGTTGAAAAGGCGGCAGCCGGACAAGCCTGCTGCCGCCACAAATTAAGTTTGCTCTATTTGCACCTCAAATGGAGTTTACACAGAATCAGGGATTGACCCGTTTTATCTAACTTTTCTGGTGGATTGGACACATAAAACAGGTATGCTGGTACAGCAGACACCCCTGACAAATATGTATATTTTATACATTGCTGATCCGTAGGATTTCTTAAATATGACACCCCTGCTAAAATGCGATATTTCAATTGAAGGTTTGTATACAGTGACCTATAGTTTTTCAATTCTGGAGATTTTCCCCGTTCCTCAAGAAGCCTTTGAAGATTGTTTAAAGTAATATCTTTGCCCTTTAGTTGCCGAAGAAGTTGAGAATCTTTTTTCTGCTTTTTTTCCCATTTGGGAGATTGATAATCTAAATCTTTCCTCATATCAAAATTTACCTTTTTCAAATCATAGTTTCTCCACACCAACCTGCTCCAGCCAGTCTTGCAGCTTTTTGGCCGGGAAACCGGAAAAGACATATCGGGTATTGTTCTTATCGTATAGGTAGACAAAGGTTACAAACAGGGCGCGTTTTGTGCCATACCCCGCCACCTCAGACAGAGGCAGATCCATATAGACATAGTTGCTCCAGGACTCATAGTAGCACACCCGTTGATTGGTCACATAGATCGTACCTCTTGTGGGCTGACTGTCAGGGGATTTCTTATGCTTGTAGGCCATCATGCCGCTGCCGATCAGAGTCTCATTTTCCTGTAATTGAAATTTTGGCATTGATATATCCTCCTGTTATTGCTTTCCTTTTTCCCGGCCTCGCTGTTTTATTATAGCACAAAAGTTGAGCGTCAGAGATGATATGTGCCAATTTCTTACAACCTATAAACGGGAGGTGCGGTATAAAACACCGTACCTCCCGTTGAGACGAGATATCTATTCCATACTTCTGGGGGATTCACAGGTATGGTACGCCATCAGCACGAGTGAGCCAGAAACCGCAACAAAAATTCCTGGGTACGCTTATTTTTGGGGTTATGAAACAGCCGCTCCGGATCCCGCTGTTCACAGATTACCCCGTCCGCCATAAAAATGACATGATTGGAGACGTCACGGGCAAAGGCCATTTCATGCGTAACCACAATCATAGTCATACCATCCCGGGCCAGGGTGCGCATCACCTCCAGCACCTCGCCTACCATCTCAGGGTCCAGAGCGGAGGTGGGTTCATCAAAAAGAAGGACTTCCGGCTCCATAGCCAATGCCCGGGCAATTGCTACCCGCTGCTTCTGACCGCCGGAGAGCTGGTGAGGATAGGCGTTGATATAGGGAGCCATACCCACCTTGCGCAGGTATTTGAGGGCATTTTCCCGGGCCTGTTCCTTGGTGCGGCGGAGCACCTTTTCCTGGCCGATCTGACAGTTGCGCAGCACACTCATATTGTGGAATAGGTTAAAGTTCTGGAATACCATACCCACCTTGGAGCGGTAGTCGGGAACATTGATCCGGTTTGCCAGGATGTCATTTCCGTGGAAGAGGATCTCCCCGCCGGCAGGGGATTCCAGCAAATTGATACAGCGCAGCAGGGTGGATTTTCCGGAGCCGGAGGACCCGATGACCGAAATTACATCTCCCGCACAGACGGTAAAGTCGATATCTTTTAAAACCTCGTGGCTGCCAAAGGACTTGGACAGGTGGCGCACCTGCAAAATGGGATTTGAAAAATCCCGCAGATAAGTACCTTCCATATTATGAACCACTCCCTTCCTGGGACAGATCGGGTACCAACTCGTAGTTTGCCTTGCCCACCATGGCGCGTTCCCACAGCCGGAGCAATCGTGCAGAGATCAGCGTCATGATCAGATAGATGATCATGGCGATGGTGGCGGCCGGGAAATAGAGGTAGAGCGCGGCGGCGGCAGACTTGAAGGAGAAAAAGAGCTCGGTTACACTGATGACCGACAGCATGGAGGAGTCCTTCAGGTTAATGAGAAAGTTATTCCCGATCTGAGGCAGCAGATTGCGCAGGGTCTGGGGTAAGATCACATAGAGCATTGCCTGCCGGTGAGTCATGCCGATGGCCTTTGCCCCCTCGGTCTGCCCCGGATCAATGGCAAGGATACCTCCCCGTACGGTTTCGGCCATGTAGGCACCGGTATTGATGGAAAGAATGAAAATACCGGCGGAAAAGGTCTCCATATGCAAATCAAACGCATAGGCCGCACCATAAAAAATAAACATAGCCTGGAGCATCAAAGGAGTACCCCGGAAAAACTCCACATAAGCTTTCAGCAAACCGTGTCCCACATAGGCCAGAATTCGGCACAGAAGAGAAGCTCTGGGCGAAATAGGGGTAGCCTGTACGGTACCTACGCCAAAACCGATGATAATCCCATCACGGTGCAGATCACGGCCAACAGGAAAGTATTCCAGGTTCCCAGCAGCATGGAGGAACCGTAGCGTTCCCAGACGGCTCCCATATCATTGATAAAGTTCAACAGGTCTTCCACATGACGCCCTCCTTTGGGTGGAGGCCGGACACCTGTGGGTGTCCGACCCGCTCAAGTGATTCCAATCAGTCGTTGTTCAGGGGCTGAACGGAAATTGCCTCATCCATCATGGCGGTGTAATCTTCGGGGGTATAACGGGAGAGAACCTGGTTAATGATTTCCGCCAGACCGGTATTCCCCTTCTGTACGGAGATACCGAAGTTGGTTTCCTCCTCGGACACGTCAAAATCACCCTCGGTGCCGGAAAAGTCCAGCATGACCATATCAGGGTAGGCTTTGCAGGCAGACAGGGCGGTGGGCTGGTCGGTAACCACCAGGTCTACCGCACCGGAGTCCAGAGCCACCAGCATGGCGGGGACGGATTCCTGGGCCGGCAGCAGCTCAATACCGGGTACCTGGGGCAGGCAGGTGTCATACCATACCGTACCCAGCTGGGAGGTGGCGGTGGCCCCCTCAAAGCCGTCGATTCCGGTGGCCGAGGCATAGGTGCTGTCACTTTTTACCAGACAGACAATGGAGGCATAATAGTAGGGGTCGGAGAAGTCCACCTGGGCGGCCCGGTCGGCGGTGATGCACTGGCCGGCAATGACGGCATCCACAGTACCGGACTGAAGGGCAGGGATCAAGGCATCCCACTCCATCTTGATAATTTCCAGCTCACAGCCCAGCTCCTGGGCAATCTCCTTGGCAAACATCACGTCATAGCCATAGGCATAGTCAGAGGTGCCGGAAATGGGGACGGCTCCGTTGGAGTCATCCGCCTGGGTCCAGTTGAAGGGGGCATAGGCACATTCCATAGCCACCTTGAAGGTACCTTCCTCCACCAGCTGGATGTTGGCGCCGCTTTCTTCCTGTGCTGCGGGAGAGGAGGATGCGGCAGCAGCAGGAGAACTGGCAGTCCCACTGCCGCCGCCGGAGCAGGCGGCCAGGCACAGACTGAGACTGATGGCAGAAGCAAGAGGCAGCAGCTTGTTTTGTTTCATACTTGATCCATCCTTCCTGTTTCAGAGCCAACCAAAAGAAAAAAGCCGCCCGATGCCCGGACCGACGCAGCGGAACGGGATCATGGCGACATTGCGGGTGTTCTACACCCCTGCCGTTTTTGACAGCATTTCAAGAGATTTATTCATATGGAGGGCTCTTTCAAGGGAGTTTCTTTGAAAACTCCCTTGAATTTGCAAGTATCATACTTCTGAATTTCTTTCTTGTCAACCGTGTGCCTATGAATTTGTAGAAAATCCCAAATCTGAAGCGGGGACCGTTATGCGGAACTGCTCAAATTCCACATCTGTTGAATTGTGGTACGCCAGATCCTACAGAAAGAAAAAGGCCATTCCGGCCTCTGGATGAAATATTATCGCTGCTGTATTGCATGTTTTTGTAGTTGCAGGGTTTTTTTAAGCAAGTGAGATGGGATGATTCTAATTCAACCATCGAATTACAGCGAAATACGCCGATATAAATGGGCATAACAGAACCTTATGGAAGTATACGCAAAAAACGCCAGGCACCTTGACGCTGGGGAAAAACGACGGTATAATAAATCTATCTTTCATGCAGGGCGAGGATGTCTGCCAGACATCCTCGCCCTGTTCGTTTGTTAGGACGGTGAGCCCATGGATAGTATGATTCGCCATAAAGAACAGATTAACCAGCAGTTGGCCCGATATGGAGTAAAATTTGGCATCTATAAAAACGGGGCCTTTCATGAGCGGTTTTTTCCCTATGATCCCATTCCCCGCATCATTACCGCACAGGAATGGAGGGTTCTGGAGCGGGGGCTCAGGCAGCGGGTAGACGCCCTGAACCATTTTTTGCGCGATATCTACGGACCCAAACGCATTCTCTCAGACGGCGTAGTTCCGGAAGATTTTGTCTACCGTTCCCCCGGTTATCTGCCCCAGTGCGAAGGGATTACGCCCGTGGGGGGGATTTACAGCCACATCAGCGGAATTGACCTGGTAAAAGGGAAGGATGGGGCCTGGTATATCCTGGAGGACAATCTCCGCATTCCCTCCGGTGCCTCCTATCCTCTGATCGCCCGGGACCTGTGCCGCCGGTGCAGCCCGGACACCTTCCGCCACAATGGGGTACTGGACAACCGCAATTACGGCCAGCTGCTGCGCAAAACCATGGACAGTGTCAATACCGGCGGCATCCATGTGGTGTTCACCCCCGGACGCTACAATGCAGCCTATTTTGAACACTCCTATCTGGCCGAGCAGGCCGGGGCCGTCCTGGCGGAGGCCGGAGATCTGTATGTGCGGGACTGCACCCTCTACTACCGCTCTATCCAAGGCGATCAGCGGGTGGGCGCCATCTACCGCCGGGTCTCCGACGAGTACATGGACCCCCTGACCTTTGAACCGGAATCTCTGATCGGTATCCCCAACCTGATGGCAGCCTACCGCTCGGGCAATGTGGCAGTGCTCAACGCCTTCGGCAACGGGGTGGCAGATGACAAGGGTATCTATTACTTTGTACCCAAAATGATCCGCTACTATCTGGGAGAGGAACCGATTCTCCACAACGCCCCTACCTACCTGCCCTTCTATCAGGAGGATATGCACTATGTGCTGGAGCATATGGATACACTGGTGATCAAGGATGTGGCAGAAGCGGGGGGATATGGGGTCATCTTTGGCAGCAACCTCACCAGTCAGGCACTGGATGAACTGAAGCGGTCCATTTTGACCCAGCCCAGGCGGTTTATTGCCCAGGAGGTCATTGACTTCCAGGATCTCCCCATCCTGGATGGGGAAGTGCAGGTGGAGCGGAAGGCCGACCTGCGGGCCTTTGTCCTCACCGGAGCGGATGAAATCACAGTATGGCCCAGCGGCCTGACCCGATTCTCCCGCAATCCTGACAGCTTTATTGTCAATTCGTCTCAGGGAGGAGGCTTTAAAGATACATGGATACTATCACATTGAGTAAGCAGAACCGGCTGTTCTGGCTGGGCCGCTACAGCGAGCGGGTATACACCTCCGTCCCGCTGATGATGGAGGACTATGACAGCCTGATCGACGGCTCAGGCATGGACTACCATGCCTTCTGCCGTAAAATGGGCATTCCCTGTGTCTATGACAGCGGAGAGGACTTCTGCCGGCGCTATCTCTTTGACGCCGACAGTCAATATTCCATCACCAGTGCAGTGGAAGCCATGCTGGGCAACGGTATGGTGCTGCGGGAAACCATTACATCCCAGACGTTGGCCTATCTCCAGATGGCCCACAGCGCCATGGAGATGGCCGCCCGCAGCGACTCCCCTATGGTAGAACTGCAATGGGTGCTGGACGATATCATGGCCTTCCGGGGCAGCTTTGATGATGCCGTTGAAGAGGAGACTGCCAGGAACATCACCAAGACTGGCGGCATGGTGGAGCGCATCAGCCTGATGCTCCGGCTGGAACGGCACATGGAGCGGTTGGAGGGGGAGCTGCGCAAGCTGCTCAACCGTCTGTATAAAACCGGCCTGACCCCCCAGCCAGATGCTTTGCGTACCCTCTCCGACCAGGCGCTGGACGTGCAGCCGGTGGATCGGATTACCCTGCTCAGCAGTGTAGAAAGCCTGTTTTATGTATGAGCAGACAGCTGCATTTTTTCTATGATATCAACCTGGAATTTGACACCCCGGTGACGGAGCACGCCTTTACCCTGCGCTGTATTCCACCCTCTTTTCCCGGACAGGAGGTCCTGGATGTGACTTTGGAGCTGGAACCCGGGGTACCCTATACCAGGCAGCGGGATAGTTTTGGCAATCTGATGCAGATCGGACGGATTGCCCAGCCCCACAGCCATTTCCGGTACACGGTTCACGGCTCTGCCCGGCTGGATCTGGAGGGGCGCCGCCAGGAGGCGGACACGCCCATTTATCGCTATCCGTCGGCCTATACAACGCCGTCTCCAGCCATCCTGGCCTGCCATCAGGGGCTTGTCCTGCCTGAGAACCCGGCGGAAAAAGCCTGGGCGCTGGCCCAGGCAGTGGCAGCCCGAATGACGTATCTTCCTGGTGTTACCGGCCCGTCCACTACGGCAGCCCAGGCCTTTGATGCCGGACAGGGAGTGTGTCAGGATTATGCGCACCTCTATCTGACCCTGGCCCGGCTGAGCGGCCTGTCTGCCCGGTATGTGAACGGCCTGACGGAGGGAGAGGGGGCCAGCCACGCCTGGTGTGAAGTGTGGCTGGCCGGGATTTGGACGGGGATTGACCCTACCCGGAACCAGTGGGTGGATGACAGCTATCTCCGTTTTGGCGTGGGCCGGGATTTCGGAGACTGTCCCATTGAGCGGGGCGTCTTTCTGGGACAGGCCATCCAGCGGCAGACTGTTTTTATGAAAGTATGCCAATAGCGGGAAAGGGCGATGACGCTATGATACATGAAGTGGCCCGTGTGCCCTTGGCGGTAGGTGAGGATCTGGTGATCCGGAAAAACACCTTTGGCCAGGGTGGAAAACGGGTGTGTGTGGTGACGGGAACCCACGGCGATGAACTGGAAGGGCAGTATGTGTGCTGGCGGCTGGCCACCCTGCTGCGGGAGGGGGCCGGTCATTTCCACGGCCAGGTGGATCTTTATCCCGCCCTCAATCCTCTGGGAATCAGTACCATGACCCGTGGGATGCCCCTGTGCGACCTGGATATGAACCGCACCTTTCCGGGGGATCTGCAGGGTACCATGTCGGAATATGTGGCAGCCAGGCTGATTGAGGATATTGCCGGGGCCGATGTATGCATTGACATCCATGCCAGCAACATTTTTCTCCGGGAGCTGCCCCAGGTGCGCATCAACGTCCATACGGCGGATACCCTGGTGCCTCTGGCCAAACACCTGAACATGAACCTGATCTGGATTCACAGCGCCGCCACCGTGCTGGAGTCTACTCTGGCCCACAGCCTCAATGCTGTGGGTACGCCCACTCTGGTGGTGGAGATGGGCATTGGCATGCGCATTTCCACCGGTTACGGTGAGCAGCTGATTACCGGTATCCTGTCCTTGCTTTCCCACCTGGGTATGTGGGATGCGCCTGTAATGCCGGTGGCGCCTCCCATTGTCAGCAGCGACGGCGCCGTCTCCTTTGTGAATGCCGATGTGCCCGGTATCTTCTTCCCATCCTCCCATCATCAGGCCCAGGTGGCCATGGGAGAGGAGTTGGGGATCATTGCAGATCCCCTCACCGGAGAGATCCGGCAGCGGCTGTACAGTCCCACCACAGGACTGCTGTTTACCCTGCGGGAATACCCGGTGGTATATGAAGGTTCCCTCATTGCCCGGATTCTTGGAGACAGCCAATGAAAGCAAAAACGTTGTTTACGCTGGAAACCCCGTACCGGCAGCCCTTGCCGGTAAAAGGGTGGTATTTCGGCGATCCCGATCAAAAGACCCTTGCGGTGATGGGCGCCTTGCGGGGCAATGAGATCCAGCAGATGTATCTCTGCTCCCAGCTCATCCAGGCGCTGGATACCCTGGAACGACAGGGAGGGCTGTCCAGGGACTGTGGTATTCTGGTGATCCCCTGTGCCAATCAGTTCTCCATGAATGTGGGCCGTCGCTTCTGGGCGGCAGACAATACCGACATCAACCGGATGTTTCCCGGTTACGATGGCGGCGAGACCACCCAGCGCATTGCTCAGCGGATTTTTGCCGCGCTTTCCGACTATACCTACGGCATCCATGTGGTCAGTCTCTATCTGCCCGGGGATTGTCTGCCCCATGTGCGGATTATGGAGACTGGCTACCACCGCCCGGAGGAGGCGGAAGGCTTCGGCCTGCCCTATACCCTGCTGCGCAAACCCCGCCCCTATGACACCACCACCCTGAACTACAACTGGCAGATCTGGAATACCGAGACCTTCTCGCTGTACACCCCCGCCACCGAGCGCATCGACGCCCCTGCGGCCCTGCAGGGGGTGGAGGCGGTGCTGCGGTTCCTCCAGAGCCGGGAACTCTGCCGCTGCGGCGTAGGCCCCGGGGAGCCCTCCCGCATCTTTGCCGAGGAGACCCTCTGCAACGTGAAGCCCACCGCCGGCGGCCTGCTGGTACATCAGGTATCCCTGGGCAGTCAGGTATGGCGCAGCCAGCCCCTGGCCGAGGTGCTGGACCCCTGTTCCGGCGCCGTGCGCCAGACCCTGCGGGCCCCGGTGGACGGCCGGGTGTTCTTTGTCCACGAAGCCTGCCTCATCAACGGCTACGACGTGGCCCTGCGCATCCTGCCGGACAAGGCCGGGGAATCCCAGGCGCAACAGGAACAGCAGGAACAACAGGCATAAAAAATACGCTCCCGGAGCCGCTTTG
>CALWOK010000029.1 GCA_944383125.1 uncultured Flavonifractor sp. | reverse complement strand
GCCAGAATGAGCACCACGCCCCAGGCCCGTGGCGAGAGGGACACGGTGGAAAACACGGTCTGTAAGGGCGGGGCCAGCAGCACGGCCAGCTGCATGGCAAGGCCGATGAGAAAGGCCTTGTTCATTGCCCCATTGGAGGTCAGGCCCACAGATAAAATGGAGCGGGTTTCACTGCGCACATCAAAGGCATGGAAGAGCTGACACAGAGTCAGGGTGGCAAAGGCCATGGTATTGCCCACGGCCAGACTGCCCCCGGGTAAAGCCCATGCGCCTGCCACATAAGCCACCAGAGTAAGCGCCCCCACCAGCACCCCCTGCCAGATGAGCCGGAAGGCAAAGCCGTGGGCAAAGAGGGACTCCCCGGCCTGTCTGGGGGGCTGGTTCATGATCCCCTCCTCCACCGGCTCCACCCCCAAAGCCAGAGCGGGCAGGGAGTCGGTCACCAGGTTGAGCCACAGCAGCTGCACCGGGGCCAGGGGCATTTGGGGAAAGCGCAGAAGGGTAGCCAGAGCAATGGTGAGAATTTCTCCAATATTGCAGGACAATAAGTAATGGATGGCCTTTTTGATGTTGGCGTAAATGCCCCTCCCCTCCTCCACTGCCGACACAATGGTGGCGAAATTATCATCGGTTAAAATCATATGGGCAGCTCCCCGGGCCACATCGGTACCGCCCTTTCCCATGGCGCAGCCAATATCGGCGGCTTTCAGGGCGGGGGCGTCGTTGGTTCCGTCCCCGGTCATAGCCACCACCTTTCCTCTGGCCTGCCAGGCCTGGACAATGCGCAGCTTGTGCTCGGGAGACACCCGGGCGTACACGGCAAACTTGTCCACCTCCTCTTCCAGAGCGGGCTGGGGGAGAAAGTTCAGGTCCTCTCCTGTCAAAGCCCGGTCTCCCGGGCGGCAGATGCCCAGCTCTTTGGCCACCGCCACGGCGGTGAGCTTGTGATCTCCGGTAATCATCACCGGACGCACCCCGGCGGCAAAGCACTGCTCCACCGCCCGGCGCACCTCGGGCCGGGGCGGGTCCATCATGCCCACCAACCCCACAAAAATCAGATTGCGCTCCACATTGGGGCTGTCCAGGGGCTTGGGCAGGGCGTCCATATCCCGATAAGCCACCCCCAGCACCCGGAGGGCCTTGCCTGCCATGGCCTCATTGCGGGTCATGACCCGCCCGAAGGCGGTGTGCTCCATACTGCACCGGCGGGCCAGTACATCGGGCGCGCCTTTGACCACAACCCGGTACCCTCCTCCCGGCTTTTTATGTACCGTAGTCATCAGTTTGCGCTCCGAGTCAAAGGGCAGCTCTCCCACCCGGGGCCACTCCTGTTCCAGCTGATTTTTGTCCAATCCCGCCTTTGCCGCCCCTTCCACCAGGGCATTTTCGGTGGGGTCCCCATTTATGACAAGTGTTTTTCCTTTACATATTAACTCACTATCACTGCACAAGGCACCCAGGGTGAGGGCCAGATCCCGCTCCCCCTGCCGCAAGGTCCAGATATCCACCACCGTCATTTTATTTTGGGTAAGGGTCCCCGTCTTATCCGAGCAGATCACCCCAGCACACCCCAGGGTCTCCACCGCCGGCAGTTTTTTCACAATGGCCCGCCGTTTGGCCATACGGCTCACCCCCAGGGCCAGTACAATGGAAATGATGGCAGGCAGACCCTCGGGAATGGCGGCCACCGCCAGAGAGACGGCGGTGAGGAACATGTCCAGCATATCCCGCCCCTGAAGCAGCCCCACCCCGAACATCACCCCGCAGATGCACAGGCAGAGAAAGGAGAGGGTGCCGGAAATCTCGGCCATCTTCTTTTGTAAAGGAGTTTGACTTTCCCCCTTTTTCAGCAACAGACCGGCAATGTGGCCCACCTCGGTATCCATGCCGGTAGCGGTCACCACACACACCCCCCGGCCCTTGGTCACCACCGTGGCAGAGAGCAGCATATTGCGCCGCTCTGCCAGGGGGGTATCCAGGGGCAGCGGCCCAAGGGCGCCCTTATTCACCGGGGCAGACTCCCCGGTCATGGCGGACTCATCGGCCTGCAGCCCCATACCCTCCAGAATGCGGCAGTCTGCAGGCACCATGTCCCCCGCCTCCAGCCGGATGATATCCCCCGGCACCAGCTTTTCGGCCTCCACCGGGAGATACTGCCCATCCCGCAGGGCATGGGCCACAGGGGCCGACAGGTGCTCCAGAGCTTCCAGGGCCTTCCGGGCGCTGTCCTCCTGGGACAGGGAGATCATGGCGTTGACTGCCACAATGACCAGAATGATGGCGGCGTCCAGCCAATCCTCCCCTCCGCCGGCCCACAGGGAGAGGGCGGCGGCCGCCAGCAGCACCACAATCATGGGGTCTTTCAGCTGCCCCAGCAGCCGGGCCAGCAGGCTCGTTTCCCGTTTCTGCTCCAGCCGGTTGGGTCCGTGCTGGATGAGCCGCCGGGCGGCCTCTCCCCCGCTGAGTCCCCCCTGGCTTGTCCGCAATCCCTCCAGGGTATCCCTGACGCTTTTCCCATGCCACTGTTCCATAAGCCTCTCTCCTTAGGTATATCCAGGTTCTGGAACCAGTATAGCAGGCCCCTCCGCCGAAATTGCGGGAACGGTGACGGCATAAAAAAATCTCCCTGCGGACAAATCCGCAGGGAGAAAACCGGCTTGGGCCGGATCAGCACATGGGCTTCAGGTCGGGGGAGACAATCAGGGTGGCCTCGGTGGCCTCCTGACTCTGCTCCACGGTGAACTCGGGGTTGTACTCCACCAGCTCCAGACCCTTGTCGGTGACGTTGATGACGCCCATCTCGGTGATAATCTTGGTGATACAGTGGACAGCGGTGTAGGGCAGGCGGCACTTCTTCAGAATCTTCGGGTTGCCCTTGGCGGTGTGCTCCATGGCAACAATCACATTCTTGGCGCCCACCAGCAGATCCATGGCGCCGCCCATACCAGGCACCTTTTTGCCGGGGATAATCCAGTTGGACAGGGAGCCCTCCTCGTCCACCTCCAGGCCGCCCAGAATGGTGGCGTCCACATGGCCGCCCCGGATGAGGCCGAAGGAGGAGCAGGAGTCAATAAAGGCGCCCCCAGAGCCAACGGCAGCGGGGGAACCGCCGGCGTCGGTGACATACAGTGGGTCCTTGTTGTCGTCGTTGACGGTGCCGGTGCCCACAATGCCGTTCTCGGACTGGAGGATCACCTTGACGCCCTCGGGCAGATAGTTGGGTACCAGGGTGGGCAGGCCGATGCCCAGGTTGACCACGTCGCCGTCCTTCAGCTCCTTGGCCACCCGCTTGGCGATAAAGCCCTTGATCTCAGACTTTTCCATTATGCGTTCCCTCCATCCACAACGTAGTCCACCAGCACGCCGTAGGTGTGCACATTCTCAGGGGCAATCTCGCCGATCTCCACCACCTGGTCGGCCTCGGCAATAACCAGGTCGGCGGCGGTGGCCATGGGCAGGTTGAAGTTGCGGGTGGTACCCTTGTACCACACGTTGCCCGCCTTGTCGATCTTGTGGCCGCAGATGATGGCAATGTCGGCGTGGACAGGCTTCATCAGCAGGTAGTCCCGGCCGTTGATGGTCTGCTTGCCCAGGCAGAAGTCCTTGTTTTCCTCCACAATGGTGCCTACGCCGGTGGGGGTGAGCACACCGCCCAGGCCGGCGCCGTCGGCCCGGATCATCTCAGCCAGGGAGCCCTGGGGGATCAGATCCACCTTCATGGTGCCTTCGTTCATCTGCTGGGCAACCTCGGGGTTCAGGCCCACGTGGGTAGCGATCAGATGCTTGACCTGGTGGTTGTGGATCAGCTTGG
>CALWOK010000028.1 GCA_944383125.1 uncultured Flavonifractor sp. | reverse complement strand
TTAAGCAGCGGCGAGAACGACGTTATCGTTGTTCTTTAATTTATAAGTTGCCCGTTTTTAGGATGTCAGGCACATCCGCCCGCTATTCCCGCCTCTACGTCCCCGTCGAAACCAGTACGCCCCCATGAAGCGGCGCAGCAAACTGCGCCGCAGAACTGGAAAACTGGTAAACTGGGTCAGCATTTCTCAGGCGCAGGATACTCTGCGCCGAAGGTCTCCACAGTCACGGATTTGATCCGCTGATCCTCATAGGGCCGGTCCATCCGGTCCCGCTTGGTATTTACGATGGCGTCGGCCACCTCCATGCCCTCAATCACCTTGCCGAAGGCGGCATAATCGCCGTCCAGATGGGGTGCCTTTTCCACCATGATAAAGAACTGGCTGCCGGCAGAATTGGGGTGCATGGCACGGGCCATGGACAGCACGCCCCGGTCATGCTTCAGGTCGTTTTTCACACCATTGCGGACAAACTCGCCCTTGATGGAGTAACCGGGACCGCCCATGCCGGTGCCGTCGGGGCAGCCGCCCTGGATCATAAAGCCGGGGATAACCCGGTGGAAAATCAGGCCGTTATAAAAGCCGGCCTGCACCAGGCTGATAAAATTGTTGACAGAATTGGGGGCCACCTCGGGATAAAGCTCGGCCACCATCTTACCGCCGTTTTCCATTTCAAAGGTAACTACAGGATTCTGCGCCATATGGTTTCATCCTTTCTCGGGGCATTTCCCCATCAATAACCGCCTCTGCGGTGGGCTTTCATGGTGCGGTCCATTTCCCGCTTGGCATCCCGGGCCGCAGCGGATTCCCGCTTGTCGTAGAGCTTTTTACCCTTGGCCACGCCCACCTCCAGCTTGACCCGGGGGCCACGGAAGTAGATGGACAGGGGAACCAGGGCGTATCCGTCCTGCTTGACCTTGGCAAAGAGCTTTAAAATCTCCCGCTTGTGCATGAGCAGACGGCGCACCCGCAGGGGGTCTTTGTTGAAAATATTGCCCTTTTCATAGGGGCTGATGTGCATCCCGTGGACGTGCATCTCCCCGTCCTTGGCAATGCAGAAGGAGTCCTTCAGATTGACGTGGCCCTGGCGGATGGACTTGACCTCGGTACCAGCCAGTTCAATTCCGGCTTCGTACTTATCCTCAATAAAGTAATCATGATAAGCTTTGCTGTTTTTGGCAATGATCTTGATCCCTTTTCCCTCCATGGAGCCACCTCCCTCCGGGACAAATGCCTTTGGATATTCATTATACCACGTCTGTCAATAGGGCAGACCAAGAAAAAAACGAAATTTTATGGGGCTGTGCGTCGTTTCCCTTATGAAGCGGCGGTAAAGACCCCCGTCAGAGCATCAATAAAATAGGTGCCGGTATCGGTGGTCAACTGCCAGACCGGCGTGAGCTGCACAGAACTGGTCAGCCCGGAAGAGAGATAGCCAGGGGTCATGGTGTCAATGCGGCTGCACACATATCCCCCTTGGTTCATGCCCTCCAGGAAGCGCACCAAAATAGCGGGGGTGGACAAAAGAGGGCTGTTGCGTGTGGTTGCGGCGGCCCCTTTTAACATTTGCCCCTCCACCAGCAGCAGCTGATCTCCCTGCCAGTGCAGAGAAACCAGACAGGAAAACAGAGGGTAGCCCTCCCATTGCTGCCGGTAGGTCAGTACAAGCTGGCTGCCAACCTGGTGCTGGGCTTCCAGTGTAGCGGATATCCCCAGGGCGGTCAGGCAGGCCTGACTGCCCTGGGTGTAATCCTGTCCTTCTTCCAGACGCCAGGCCGACGGTTGGAATGCAATGGAAAAGCTGCCGTTCATGGAAAATTCAGCCGTGCCGTTTGGGCTGCGATAGCGGGAGCGTACCTCGCTGCCCTCCTCCTGCACTGTCTCCCCCAGCAGTGCCTGGGCGATGGTACGCTCCCCGGTGCGGTCCCGCATCACTGTGACCGAGGGAAGGGTGAGGTTATCCGGCATT
The DNA here is from genome assembly GCA_944383125.1 of uncultured Flavonifractor sp. Taxonomy (GTDB): domain Bacteria; phylum Bacillota; class Clostridia; order Oscillospirales; family Oscillospiraceae; genus Flavonifractor. Next base: position 10,661 of record CALWOK010000028.1, on the reverse strand, counting down.
TGATCCAGCGCAAAGGAGATGCCCTCCTGTTCCAAAACCGTCAGAGCAGCCTGCCGGGTATCCTCCAGATAGCGTTGGACCTGCCGTTCCTGGGCCCCTACCAGCAGCAGCAACACAGCATTGACAAAGGCCAGCATCAGCAGGATCATATTTTTCAGTTTAGACCATTCCATACCATCCCTGCCTTTGTGCAGCTTATCGGGCGGCCCAGCCGGCCTGGGTTGTATCGCCGCCGTTATCCCAGTAGCACAGGGCCAGCTCCCGCTCCTGAGTATCAAGGGCCTCCAGAGCGGCGGCGGCCTGACGCTCCGGCAGAACAGTGCCGGTCTGTCCGCTGTCCTCATAGCGGCGGAAGCAGAGGGTAAAGTCGGTAATCTGTCCGCCCTGAACCGTAAAGCGGGCGGCATGGTCCTGATCGGAGAGATTGACGGCGCAGCCGTTGAGACAGTAGCCGTACCGCACCTCCCATGCGCCGTCGGTCTGCTGGATGTCCATCAGATAGAGCCGGGCGGAACCACAGTAGCGGCCTACGGTAGCGGCAGCCATGCGGTAGGTGATATCCACCAGTTCAGTGGCGGTATACCCGTCCCCGCCGCCTACCGGATAACGGGAATCGGTACCGTCGGCGGTGGTGTAGGTAACGGTGCCATTGCTGCGGATGTCCAGCGTCTCCTGGCCCTCCCTGATCCGGATCCCGTCCGGGATGGGGTACGAGGAGGTCTGGAAGGAGAGGCTGTTCTGTACCTCCTCCACCCGGGCGCTGTCCAGTCCTGCCAGGGGATTGGAGCTGCGGTAAATCTGTGGAGAAAGGGTTCCTGACGCAATCAGCACATAGGGATCCAGAGGACGGTAGCCGCTGCTTTCCCCCAATTCAAATACAAAGGAGACGCCATTGCTGCCGTACTGGGCAATCAGGCTGTCCATATGTCCCTCATAGGCCACGGAGGTTTTACAGGCATAATACAGGCCGTCACCCTCATTATGATAGTACAGCTTTACCCCATCCCGATCCAGTGCGACCGCCATCTGACGGGCGGAGTGGGTCAGCAGCTCGTTATAAAAGCCGCCCCCTGTCCAGGCACACAGGGTTTCCAGCGGCAGGCAGCCCAGAAAATCAAACCAGACTCCGGGAGATTGGAGCGCATCCTGCCACTGGGATTCGGTGATGGCAGTGGGCGGCCTGGCGCTGGCCAGAGCCTCCCCCAGGAGGATGCCCAGGCTGTCATACAGCTTGTCCACATTTGCGGTGTCATACTGAAGGGCAAAGCGTTGGGAGCCGTCGTAAACAGACATGCGTACCGGACGGATGGCAACAGAAAGCTGGTCCTGGGTGACGGAAGGGGTGACCGATTGGGTTTGCTGGGGATGAAAGAGGGAGATCAGCTCCTCCAGCAGGGCCTTGGGACTGGCAGAGCTGCGATTGGGTACCAGGGCCAGCAGGGTGAGGTAGAGGGCGGACAGGGACAGAAAAAGGATCAGCAGATTTTTCAGCCGCTCCATGCCCCGGTTGCGCCGGCGGCGTCTACTCCTGGCCATGGCGGGGACCCTCCATCCACAGACTGATGCGTACCGTCAAACCGGGGCCGGGACGGTCCAGCAGCTCAATGATACCTTCGTGCCGGTCAATGATCTCCTTGGCAATGGACAGACCCAGACCGGTACCCCCCGATTCCCGGGAACGGGCCTTGTCCACCCGGTAAAAGCGCTCAAAAATGCGGTGCCGGTCGGCCTCCGGAATGCCGATTCCGTTGTCGGAAACCTCCATCCACACCTTGGCAGGCCACTGACCGGCAGAAATGCGGATATGGCCTCCATCCGGGGTGTACTTGATGGAGTTGGAGACGATATTCATCATCACCTGGACGATGCGTTCCCGATCTCCCACAATATCAGGCAGAGCAGAGGGCAGCTTCAGCTCCAGCTGATGTCCGTGGCGCTGGGCCTCCATCAGGACGGCGTTGTATACATCCTGCACCGCCTGTCCAAAGGAGAAGGGGGCCAGCTTCAGTTCCGAGCGGCCCGAATCGAACCGGGACAGGGTGAGCAGATCCTGGACAATGTGGGTCATCCGGTCGGACTCGTTGAGAATGACCCCCAGGAAATTTTTTTCGGTATCCGGCGGCAGCTCGCCGGCGTTGTCCACCAGGGTTTCCGCATAAGAGCGGATGTTGGTCAGGGGGGTACGCAGCTCATGGGATACATTGGCCACAAACTCCCGGCGCATTTCCTCCGTCTTGTGCTGTTCGGTCACATCGTGGATCATCACCAGCACGCCCCCCAGCCGCTCCTGGTCAAAGGGGGTCAGGAGCAGTTCCAGGCTTTTGCCCCCCACGTTGCGCACCCCGTCCAGATAGCCGGGAGATTCCACCGCCAGCACCCCCTGAAGGGGGGCGATGTCGGAGAACAGGGTATCATAGTTTACATCGCCTCCAATGGGGATGGACATACCCAGCAGCTCCTCTGCGGCAGGGTTGGACTGGATGACCGCCCCATCCCGGGCAAAGGCCACCACGCCGTCGGTCATGTGGAGGAAGAGGGTACCCAGCTTGTTGCGCTCGTTCTCCACCTCTTCCAACGTGGTGTGCAGCTGCCCGGCCATATCGTTGAAAGTACCGGTGAGAATGCCGATCTCATCCCGGGAGGCCACCTCCAGCTTTTGGGAAAAATCTCCGTGGGCCACCCGCTCGGCCCCCTCGGTGAGCCGCTCAATGGGAGTAATCAGGGTTTTGGACAGCAAAAAGGAGAGCATCACCGAGATAATCAGCCCGAATACCAGGGCCTCCACCACCAGGGTAATCAGTTCACTGTTCAGTGAGGCGGCATTGGTGCCGTCATCCCGGACATAGATGATATAGCGCTCCGCTCCCCGCTGTACCGCTACCGCCACATCCATATAGGCGGCAGAGGGGGTGCTGTCGTCGCTTTTATCCGCCCCGGCCAGCACCTGCATCAGGTTGCGGGAGTCCAGGTCCACCGCCTGATAGGCGTCCTGCTCGTCAGAGCCTGCCAGCCAATGGCCGTCGGTGCCATCCAGAATGTAATACTTCCGGCTGCGGTTGTCCACCCCCAGGGTGCCGTTATAGGTTTTCAGGATTTCGGCAATGCTGGCGGCGCCGTTTTCCTCGCCGGGATTGGGGGTGTTCAGGTCCGCCCAGAACACCTCGTCCTGAAAGGCGGTTGCCATCTGGTTGTAAAAATCCTGGGTATAGTAGTTTGCCACAGAATTGATGAGAAAAGCGCCCACCACGGTCATCAGCAGAATGATGAGCAGCGTCATGATCAGCATCAGCTTCATGTGCAGGCTGCGGAACATACCGTGGATCACCTCTCTCCGGTCAGAATTGCAGCATGGTACTCAGGCATTGAAGTAGTACCCCAATCCCCGCCGGGTGACCACAAACTGGGGCGAGGCGGGGTCATCCTCCACCTTTTCCCGCAGACGGCGGATGGCCACATCCACTGCCCGCACGTCTCCCACATAGCCCTCATAATTCCAGACATGCTCCATCAGGGCCTCCCGGGAGAACACCTTCCCAGGCTGGGAGGCCAGAAACTTCATCAGCTCATACTCCCGCTGGGTCAGCTCCAGGGCGTGCATGTCCTTGTATACCACCATCAGGTCGGGGTCAATGGAGATGCGGCCCAGCTCCAGCCTTGTCCCGGCAGGGGCTGGGACCGGGGAGGCAAGTCCGGCGGCCATCTCATTGCGGCGGATATTGGCCTTCACCCGGGCCAGCAGCTCCCGCATGGAAAAGGGCTTGGTGATATAGTCATCTGCACCCAGCTCCAGCCCCAGTACCTTGTCGGTCTCCTCCTCCCGGGCGGTGAGCATAATGACCGGGGTGCTGCGGTTTTCCTTGCGCAGCTTGCGGCACACATCAAAGCCGTCCATTTTGGGCAGCATCAGATCCAGCAGAATCAGGTCTGGATTTTGCTCCAGGGCCAGCTGAAGCCCGCTCTGCCCGTCATAGGCCTCCAGGGTGTGATACCCCTCCTTGGTCAAATTGAAGCTGAGGATGTCCACAATATTCTTTTCATCCTCCACAATCAGAATGCGCTTCTTCATGGCAACCTCCTGTCCTCAAAGTCCCAGCAGCTGCCTGACCTTCAGCACCAGGGCCACCGTTTTGGCGTCCACAATTTCCCCCTTCATGACCTGCTCCGCCAGCTGGGAGAAGGGGATGCGCTCCACTTCCAGAAATTCGTCTTCGTCGGGGTGGCAGGTCCCCTGGGTCAGCTCCTGGGCCAGATACATATGGAGCACTTCGCTGGAAAAGCCGGGGGAGAGATAGAGGCAGCCCAGATAGGTCAGCTTGCCGCAGGTGACGCCCACCTCCTCCTCCAGCTCCCGCAGGGCGGCAGGACGGTGCTCCTCCCCCCGCTCCAGCTTGCCGGCAGGCAGCTCAGTAACCACCGCCTGGAAGGGATAACGGAACTGACGCACCACACTGACGGTACCATCCTCAAACAGCGGAAGAATGGCCACCCCGCCGGGGTGCTCCACCACTTCCCGCCCGGCCAGCTGACCGTTGGGCAGCTCTGCCTTATCCAGTTTTACGGTTATAATGTGACCTGTAAAGAGGGTCTGGCTTTCCACAGTCTTTTCCCACAGTTCCATCCGGCATGTCCCCTTTTCTCGGTAGATTTTTATTATTATACCATAGTTGAGGGGGCAGTGCCACCCTGAGCTTTTCCATTCCCCCCAAACATTACAGCTGTTCAGGGGATGGCCCGTCCGCTATAATGAGAAGAAGCAGTGAATGGAGGAGACATACCATGACCATCCAACCCATCGGCAGCGCCAGCGTTGCCCTGTACATTACCCCGGCCGATTTAAAGGAACGGGGCCTGACACCGGCTGAGCTGACCCTGGAGCAGGCACTGGAGCTGACCCGTACCGCCTTCCTGGAGGCCGGCATTACCCTGGAGGGAGGGATTGAAATCGAGGCCTATCCGGAGTCCTGCGGAGTGCTGGTCTTTGCCCGGGTGTGCCGTTCCGAGCGATGCTGGTTTTCCTTCCGGCGGCTGGAGGACCTGATCAGCGGCGTCCGCACCCTGCCCGATCCCAAGCCGGACGGCGCCCTGCTGTGGTGGCGGGAGCGGTGGTGGCTCTCTCTGCCCGTCCAGGCAAGGCAGGCTGCTGCCCGATTGTCTGAGTTTGGCCGCAGCGAGCCGGACCGCCCCCATCTGGAAGCCAATCTGGAAGAGCATGGCAGGATGGTGCTGGAACAAAATGCCCTGAGCAGCATACTGACCTATTTTCCGGCGTAACAGCCGTGTGTCTGTAAAAATCCCGGGGACTTTCGTTGTCTTTTGGAATGGGAATATGGTATAATTTCAGCATCACACAAGCCCATGGAGGAACCCGGCATGTCAGAACAGAAGGATTTGCGCCTGGCGGTGCTGATTGACGCAGACAACGCCCCCCGCTCGGCACTGGGGGATATTATGGCGGAGGTGGCGGTGTACGGCAACCCCACCATCAAACGGATTTACGGGGACTGGACCACCCCCAATCTGGCCTCCTGGAAGGGGCCGCTGCTGGAAAATGCCATTACCCCTATCCAGCAGTACAGCTATACCACCGGCAAAAACGCCACCGATTCCGCCATGATTATTGATGCCATGGATATCCTGTACACCGGCGAGGTGGACGGCTTTGTACTGGTGAGTAGTGACAGTGATTTTACCCGTCTGGCCGTGCGGCTGCGGGAGGCGGGAAAAAAGGTATACGGTATGGGGGAGCGGAAAACCCCCAATCCCTTTATTGTAGCCTGTGACAAGTTTGTGTACATTGAGGTCATCCGGGCAGCGGCCGAACAGGCCCGGGCAGAAGAGGAAAAGGCGGAAAAGCCCAAGGCCCAGCGCAGCCAGAAGAAAAAGGAGAATCCCGCCCAGGGCCAGGAAAATGACCACCGGGTACCCAAGGCGGTGGTCAAGCTCATTGCCGAGTCGGTGGATACCATTGCCGATGAGGACGGCTATGCCGCCCTGGGCGAGCTGGGCAATCTGCTGGTCAAAAAGCAGCCTGATTTTGACCCCCGTAACTTCGGCTTCTCCAAGCTGTCCAAAATGATGAAATCCCTCTCCCGGTTTGAGGTGGAGGTGCGCCCCACCAGCCAGCCCAACGTTACCCATATCCTGGTGCGGGACCGGGAGAGCGGATAAGCGAACCGGCACGCCACATCCTTCCATGGTAAGTTGCGAAATTCACAGCTTACCATGGAGTTTTTTGTGCAACTTTCAGAAAGACAGACTCTGTGAGTTACGGTATAATATTGCCTGCTTCGGAAGGAAAAAAGACCTTGCCTGAGTGGTATATTCCACCGGGATTTGGGTATCTTGAAGATGACAGGAAGCCTATGGGCCTCAGAAGCAGAAAAGCGTTGCTTTTTTTGACATATATGCTATAATGTATTCGTGTTATAGCGCATTTCTGTCGAAATGTGCCTTTCCTTGTATCTGGAGTGAACAGCCGGATTTTGCCGGGTTTGGAGCCTCCGGGCGGAGAGCGTCCGGGGAAGGAATAGAGGGTTGAAGTTTGACAAAATATGTAATTCACGGCGGAAAGCCGCTTTTTGGTGAAATTGATATCAGCGGCGCCAAAAACGCCGCTGTGGCCATCATTCCCGCAGCCCTTCTGGTGGACGGGGTGTGCCGCATTGAAAACCTGCCGCAGATCAGTGATGTTACCTTGCTGCTGAATATTCTGCAGGAGCTGGGCGCCGATGTGCGTACGATCAACCGTACCACGGTTGAGGTGGATTGTTCCCATATCCGCAACGCCCGGGTACCGGAGGAGCTGGCCCGGAAAATCCGGGCCTCTTACTACCTTATCGGTGCGCTGCTGGGCCGCTTCGGCTGTGCGGAAGTTCCCCCGCCCGGCGGGTGTGACTTCGGCGGCCGCCCCATTGACCAGCATATCAAGGGCTTTGTGGCCATGGGGGCCAATGTGGATGTCCACGGGGGCTATATCCATGCCAAGGCCAAAAACAGCCGTATGACCGGTACCCAGGTCTATCTGGATATCGTGTCTGTGGGCGCTACCATGAACATTATGCTGGCTGCCGTGCTGGCAGACGGTCTTACCGTCATTGAAAATGCCGCCAAGGAGCCTCACATTGTGGATCTGGCCAACTTTCTCAACTCCATGGGTGCGGAAATCATGGGGGCCGGTACCGATGTCATCAAGATCCGGGGAGTGGACCGTCTGTCCGGCGGCACCTATTCCATCATTCCCGACCAGATTGAAGCGGGTACCTATATGACTGCGGTTGCTGCCACCGGCGGCGAGGTGCTCATTAAAAATGTTATTCCCAAGCACCTGGAGTGCATCACTGCGAAGCTGCTGGAAATGGGGGTGGATGTGGAGGAGCGGGATGATGCCGTACTGGTGCGCCGTACCGGTAAGCTCACCCGCACCAACATCAAAACCCTGCCCTATCCCGGCTTCCCCACCGATATGCAGCCCCAGATTGCCGCTGTCCTCTGCCTGGCTGAGGGGACCAGTGTCATTACTGAGGGCGTGTGGGACAACCGGTTCCGCTATGTGGATGAATTCCGCCGCATGGGGGCCCAGATTCAGGTGGACGGAAAGATTGCCGTCATTGAAGGTGTGGAAAAATTTACCGGCGCCCGCATCCAGGCCTGCGATCTGCGGGCAGGGGCCGCTATGGTGATTGCCGGTCTGGCCGCCCAGGGTACCACAGAAATCGGCTGTATCCGCCACATTGAGCGGGGCTATGAGGACATCGTCCGCAAGCTGTCCGGGATTGGGGCTGATATCCGTGTGGTGGTGACGCCGGACGAGGAAAAGCAGGCCCAGGTCGGGTAATTGCAACAGAAGGCTCAGGCGGGGAGGTACCCCCGCCTGTTTTTTATGAACAGGAGGAGTTTTGTGCTGGAACTGTGTACCCTGGCCAGCGGCTCCAGCGGCAACTGCCTGCTGGTAAGCTGTGGAGCAACTCATATTCTGGTGGATGCAGGCATTTCCTGCCGCCGGATCACCACCGCCCTGAAGGCTATGGAGCTCAACCCTGCCGCCCTGTCCGGCGTGCTCATTACCCATGAGCACAGTGACCACATCTCCGGACTGGCTACCCTGATCAAGCAATTCCATCTCCCGGTCTATGCCAGCAGAGGGACCGCTTTGCAGCTGAGCGGCCGGATTCCCATGCTGGCGGGGGTGCTCCACAGCTTTGTGCCGGGGGAGTGCTTTGCTGTGGGTGGCGTGGCGGTTGAGAGCTTTGCCACCCCCCACGATGCCGCCCAGAGCACCGGCTATACCCTTTCGTCAGAGGGGCGGAAGGCGGCGGTGGTTACAGACCTGGGCCATATCACCCCGGAGGTGGCCCAGGGCATCCAGGGGGCCAACCTGCTGGTGGCGGAGGCCAACCACGATGTGGAGTGGCTGCAATCCGGTCCCTATCCGCCTTTTTTAAAGGAACGGGTTCTGGGGCAGCGGGGCCACCTGTCCAATGAGGCAGGGGCGGAACTGGTGTGTTCCGCTGTGGCGGCGGGAGCCGGCACTGTGGTGCTGGCCCACCTGTCCCATGAGAACAATACCCCCCAGCGTGCCTTACAGGTGGTAGGGGACGCCCTGATCCGTATGGGCGCTCAGCCCGGCAGGGATGTCATTCTGGATGTGGCGCCCAGGACAGAGCCGAGCCGGAGGTATATGGTATGAAGGGGAGTACCGTCCATGTGATCTGTGTGGGCAAGCTGAAGGAAAAGTTTTACATAGACGGGGCGGCGGAGTACAGGAAGCGTTTGGGCGCCTACTGCAAGCTAACCCTTACCGAGCTGCCCGAGGAGCGGCTGCCCCCAAATCCCTCCCCGGCCCAGATTGAGGCCGCTCTGGAAAAGGAGAGCGCAGCGGTACTTGCAAAACTTCCCAAAGGAGGGGCGGTGGTGGCCCTGTGTGTGGAGGGTGAGCTGCTCAGCAGCGAAGCCCTGACCGCCCGGCTGAATCAGTGGACGGGAAGGGGAAAAAATACGCTGGTGTTTCTCATCGGCTCCTCCTATGGGATGCATCCCGCGCTGAAAGCCAGGGCAGATTTGCGGCTGTCCATGTCTCCCATGACCTTCCCCCACCATCTGGCCCGGGTTATGCTGCTGGAACAGCTTTACCGCTGCTTTAAAATTGAAGAAGGCTCAGGCTATCATAAGTAAGAGCAGCTTTTCCGGGCAACTGCCCAAAAACAGGGTGGATATCCCAGGAATCTTATGGTATAATCACGAATGCAGTGATGTATTTTGTAAACACCATTGAGGTATTGGAATGGAGGTAATTCCCATGGCTTATCGTGATGTATATGAGAAGTGGCTCAACAGCCCCGCACTCAGCGAGGCGGAAAAGGCGGAGCTAAAGGCCATCGCCGGAGAGGAAAAGGAGATTGAAAGCCGCTTTTTTGCACCTTTGGAGTTTGGCACCGCCGGCCTGCGGGGTACCATGTGCGTAGGTCTGCACCAGATGAACATCCATGTGATCCGCCACGCCACCCAGGCCTTTGCCGAGGTCATCAAGGCCGAAGGTCCTGAGGCGGTGGCCCGGGGCGTGGCAGTGTGCTATGACTGCCGCAACAACTCCGAGCTCTTTGCCCGTGAGACCGCCTGTGTCATGGCGGGCAACGGCATTCATGTGCGCATCTTTGACGCCCTTCGTCCCACGCCCGAGGTATCCTTTGCCGTCCGGGAATATGGCTGTATCGCCGGTGTCAACGTCACTGCCAGCCATAACCCGAAAGAATACAACGGCTATAAGGTGTACTGGCAGGACGGCGCCCAGCTGCCCCCCCACCACGCCTCCGCCATTGCCAAGAAGATGGAGGAGCTGGATCTCTTTGACTCCATTGTGCGGATGGACTATGACGAGGCCGTGAAGAAGGGCATGATTACCCTGATGGGGGAGGAGACCGACGAAAAGTTCCTGGCCAATGTGATGGGTCAGGTCAATGACAAGGCGGCAGTGGAGCAGGTGGCCGACACCTTTAAAATGGTGTACACCCCCTTCCATGGCACCGGCTACAAGCTCATTCCGGAGGCCCTCAAGCGTCTGGGCATGAAACATGTGATCTGTGTCCCCGAGCAGATGGTCATTGACGGCAACTTCCCCACCGTGGTGTCCCCCAATCCGGAGAATTCCGAGGGCTTCTACCTGGCGGTGGAGCTGGCCAAGAAAGAAGGGGCCGACTTTATTCTGGGTTCCGATCCCGATGCCGACCGGGTGGGCATCATGGTGAAGAATCACCAGGGGGAGTATATTACCATTACCGGCAACCAGACCGGCGTGCTGCTGCTGGACTACCTCATTGGAGCCAAAAAGCGCACCGGCAAGATGCCTGAAAAGCCGGTGGCCCTCAAGACTATCGTCACCACCGAGATGGCCCGCAAGGTAGCCGAGAGCAACGGCCTTGCCAGCTACGATACCTTTACCGGCTTCAAGTTCCTGGCGGAAAAGAAGGACAAGCTGGAGAACGCCGGGGAGGGCAAGGTCATCTTTGCCTATGAGGAGAGCTACGGCTATATGCTGGGCGACTACGTCCGGGACAAGGACGCCGTCACGGCCTCCCTGGCTCTTACGGAAATGGCGGCCTGGTATGCCGGGCAGGGCATGACCCTGTACGATGCCCTCCAGAAGTGCTATGAGAAGTACGGCTATT
>CALWOK010000027.1 GCA_944383125.1 uncultured Flavonifractor sp. | reverse complement strand
GGGCTGGCGGCCAGATATTCCAAAGGGGTCATCCCCACCGCTTCGGACAGAGACACGGCCTCCTGGGCCATAGCCCGGCTGATGCCCGCCCCCAGTTTGTAATACAGATTGAGAAAGCGTACCCCGTCAGTGGGGTTCTGGGCCAGACGGATCACGTCGGTCAGGTCCCGCACCACCCGGTTGGAGAAAAGGTGCTGTCCACCTGGCGGCACCGGTAGGGAATGCCCGCCCGGTTCAGCTGGTCAATGAGAGGAAGGGCGCTGTCATTGTCCCGGTAAAGGACGGCAGTCTCCACCGGGCAGTCGGCTGCCACCTTGCACAGATAGCGGTACTGGCTCTGCCGGTCGTATACCGGAATGGCACGCAGCTCCGGGCCGGAGCCCCTGGTGGCTGTCATGTGTTTTGGGTGCCGGTTGCGGTTGTGCTGAATAAACTGATCGGCGGCCGCCACAATCTGCTTGGTGGAGCGGTAGTTATGCTCCATATACAGCACCTTTGCCTGGGGATAGACCTGCTCAAAGTCGGTGAGAGCCTGAGGATAGGCCGCCCGGAAGCCGTAAATGCTCTGATCCTCGTCTCCCACCATAAACAGGTTGCCCTCCTCCCCTGCCAGCAAACGGATGATGATGTGCTGGATTTTGGAGGTGTCCTGGGCCTCATCCACACAGAAATACCGGTAGCGCTTCCGGATGGCGTGCAGCACCTCCGGGTACTGACGGAGGATTTTCAGGGCGTATACCATCTGATCATCGTAGTCCATCTGCCTGCGCTGCACCAGCGCCTGGCTGTAGGCCTGGAAAAAAGGGGCAAACTTCATCCCCTCCACCTCTATGGCCTCCAGTTCCTCTCCTGTTACCATCTGATTTTTCACATAGGTCATGGTGCTCTGGAGACTTTTCAGAGTGCCTTCGGTGGCGAATTCCCCGGTCTGGGCCTTGTACAGCTCCCCCAGCAGGGCATTTTTCTGCCCGCCCTCCTCCAGCAGCCGGAAGGCGGTGCGGCCAAAGGCCCGTTCATAATAGCGGATGATACGGCTGCACACAGCGTTGATGGTATGGAAGGCCAGCTGTTCCCCTGACTCCTGACCGAACAGGGTGGTATACCGGGCTTTCATATCCCGGGCGGCTGCCACAGTATAGGTCATGGTGAGAATTTGCTGCGGCGGAATCCCACGCACTTGGCACAGATAGCCCAGCCGGGTGACCAGTACGGTGGTTTTGCCGCTGCCCGGCACCGCCAGCAGCAGCACCGGACCTTCTGCCGTCTGTACTGCCGCCTCCTGCTGGGGATCCAGGCAGATATGATAGGTTGCTTTGAATTGGGCGAAATCCATATGATACTCCAAACTGAACGAGAATGGATTCAGAATACCACAATCCGGGTGAAATTACCACTGAAAAATATACTCCCTGTGCCGCAGCTGCGGTACAGGGAGCATTTGTCTGACTCAGCCCATAGACTCCACAATGGCGTCGGCCAGGGATTCCAGCTCGGCGGCCTTGTCGGGACGGAGGGCAGAGGCCAGAGAGAGACGATCTCCCAGAACGGTCATGTTCTTCAGTTCGTCCTCTATGAATTTCTGCATCAGATCCCCCGACTTGGGCGCCCAGGAGCCGTTTTCCATCAGGGCAAAGGTACGGTGCTGGAGGTTCAGCCCCTTGAGATGGGCCAGGAAGTCGTGCATCACCGGATAGATGCCCAGATTGTAGGTCACGCTGGCCAGTACAATGTGGCTCAGCCGGAAGGACTCGCTGACCAGGTAGGACACATGGGTGTTGGATACATCATACACCCACACGTTGGTAATCCCCTTCTCGCACAGACGGGTAGCCAGGGCCTGGGCAGCCGCCTCAGTGTTGCCGTACATGGAGGCGTAGGCGATGAGTACGCCCTGCTCCTCCGGCTCATAGCGGCTCCACTTGTCGTACTTGTCAATGAAGTATCCAAGGTCTTTCCGCCATACCGGCCCGTGGAGGGGACAGATATACTTGATCTGATCCAGGATGCCGCCGGCCTTTTTCAGCAGCAGCTGGATATGGGGGCCGTATTTTCCCACAATGTTGGTGAGGTAACGCCGGGCATCGTCAATCCAGTCCCGGTCAAAGTTGACCTCATCGGCAAACAGCTTGCCGTCCAGAGCGCCGAAGGAACCGAAGGCATCGGCGGAGAAGAGCACGCCGTTGGTGGTGTCAAAGGTAACCATGGCCTCGGGCCAGTGCACCATGGGTGCGGCCACAAAGGTGACATTGTGTTTGCCGAAGGAGAAGGTATCCCCCTCCTTGACCTCAATCAGTTCATGGTCATCCACATGGAACCCGAACTGCCGCATGAACAGGAAGGATTTTTCGGTGGAAATCACCTTGACCTCCGGCCAGCGCAGGAGAATTTCCTCAATGGAGGCGCCGTGATCTGGCTCCATATGGTTGATCACCAGGTAGTCCAGGGGGCGCTCTCCCAGCAGGTGCTCCAGATTTTCCAGCAGCTGGCGGCACACAGACCAGTCCACCGTATCAAACAGGACGGTCTTTTCGTCCAGCAGCAGATAGGCGTTGTAGCTTACCCCACGGGGAATGGGGTGAATGTTCTCAAACAGGTGGAGCCGGTGGTCGTTGGCCCCCACCCAGTACAGATCTTCTGTTACGTTGCGGACACAATACATGGTATTCCCTCCTTCTTACTCAGGCCTCAATAAACATATCTTTCCCTTCGGCACACTCCGGGCATACCCACTCCTGGGGCAGCTGTTCAAACAGGGTGCCGGGGGCCACTTCTGCGTCGGGATCGCCCAGCTCAGGGACATACTCGTAGCCGCAGCCGCCGCAGACATACCGTTTGCCGATGGGTTCCGGCTTGGGCGGGGCGGGCCGCTTCATCTTCACCATGGGAGGCGCAGGCTGCTTCTCCCCGGTGTCCAGAGCGGCGGCCAGCAAGGGCAGAATTTCATTGACGTCCCCTACAATGCCGTAATCGCAGTTTTTGAAGATGGGAGCGTTGCCGTTTTTGTTGATGGCAACAATGGTGGAGGCGTCCTTGATGCCCTTCAGATGCTGGATGGCGCCGGAAATGCCGCAGGCAATGTACAGATTGCCCTTGAATTTCTGACCGGACATGCCCACATACCGGTCCAGGGGTACATACTTCAGGGTTTCCGCAACGGGGCGGGAGGAGCCGACCGCAGCGCCGGCGGCCTTTGCCACAGCCTCAATCAGCTGCATATTTTCCTTGCTGCCGATGCCCTGACCGGCAGATACCACCCGTTCTGCCTGGCTGATGGGGGTATCCATGGGGATGCCTACCGTAAAGTCATGGCCATCCTTTTTCAGGTGTTCCACCAGAGCGTTGACCTGGGCGGCGGCGCTCCGCTCGGTCAGGAGAATACGCTTGCGTACGCCGGTGACGGGGGCGGGCTTTTTGGGACGGCTGGAGGAGCCGCCCTCCCCCTTGGGGGGCTTGCCCATAATGGCGGCGGAGATGACCACCCGCTGGATTTCGTTGGTGCCTTCGTAGATGGTGGTAATCTTGGCGTCCCGGTACATCCGCTCCACGTCCATCCCCTTCAGGAAGCCGGTACCGCCGAAAATCTGGACGGCATCGTTGGTCACTTCCAGGGCAATGTCGGAGGCATACATCTTGGCCATGGCCGACTCGGTGCCATATGGCTCGTGGTGCTCTTTCAGATCGGCAGCGGAGTACACCAGCATACGGGCGCAGCGGATTTTGGTGGCCATATCGGCAAGCTTGAAACCGATGGACTGGTTGAAGCCGATGGGCTTGCCGAACTGCACCCGCTCCCTGGCATATTCCACGGCGGCCTCATAGGCGCCCTGGGCGACTCCCAGGGCCTGGGCGGCAATGCCGATGCGCCCGCCGTCCAGGGTGGACATGGCGATCTTAAAGCCCTGTCCCTCCTTGCCCAGCAGATTTTCCTTGGGAACCTTGACGTCATTGAAAATCAGTTCGGCAGTGGAGGAGGAACGGATGCCCATTTTGTCGTAGTGATCCCCGAAGGAGAAGCCCTCCCACCCCTTCTCTACGATAAAGGCAGAGATACCACGGGTGCCGATATCGGGGGTGGTGACTGCAAAGACAACGTAAGTATCTGCTTTAGGTGCATTGGTAATAAAGATCTTGCCGCCGTTGAGCAGCCAGTGGTCCCCCTTGTCCACAGCGATGGTTTCGGTACCGCCGGCGTCGGAGCCGGCGTTTGGCTCAGTCAGGCCAAAGGCGCCGATTTTCTCGCCCCGGGCCAGCGGTACAAGGTATTTCTGCTTTTGTTCCTCGGTACCGTAAGCGAAAATGGGCCAGGAGCCAAGGGATACATGGGCCGACAAAATGACGCCGGTGCCGCCATCCACCCGGGACAGCTCTTCCACAGCGATGGCATAGCTCAAGGCATCCAGCCCGGCGCCGCCGTACTCCTTGGGATAGGGAATGCCCATCAGCCCCATCTCTCCCAGCGTACGGATGGCCTCATCGGGGAACAGGTTTTCCTTGTCCATCAGAAAGGCCTGGGGTTTGACCTCTGCCTCGGCAAAGGCACGGATCTTGGCCCGCAGGGCTTCGTGTTGTTCTGTGGTTTTGAACAGCATGGTACTTCCTCCTTCTCTGTCTATAATCAATAATAAGAATTATTTTCTTTTACTGTCTATTGGCATAGTATCACAACAAAGAACGGAATGTCAATAGGAATTTAAGTAGTTTAACAAAATAATTCCTATATGAAAAAGGTCTTATGAGTGGAAGCATCTTCCCTGCCGGTGCAGAGCACAAAAAAGGCCACCCGATCGGGTGGCCTTGGAAAAGGCAGAGATTAGTTCTGCTCGCCACGCATACGGGCGAAGCAGTCGCTGCAGTAGACGGGACGGTCGGACTTGGGCTCAAAGGGAACCTTGGCCTCGCCGCCGCAGGCAGCGCAGGTAGCGGTGAAGTACTCACGGGGGCCACGGGAGGCAGCCTTGCGAGCGTCACGGCAGGACTTGCAGCGCTGGGGCTCGTTCTGGAAACCACGCTCAGCGTAGAACTCCTGCTCACCGGCGGTGAACACGAACTCCTGACCACATTCCTTACATACCAGAGTCTTGTCTTCGTACATGATGTTACCCTCTCTTTGCTTCTTTTGCCCAGGCCCGGATGATCCATTTGCTGGGTCAGAGTAATATGCGCTCAGCCATGGCTGATATCGCCGGAAAAAGTGCGCCCTGCCAGCTTGCGCCGGATGCGCTGCACTGCGTTGTCCACCGATTTCGGGGACTTGTTAACCTCGGCTGCAATTTCAGCATAGGAAAGACCATTGAGATACAACCGAAGTACATTTGCCTCGAAACCGGACAACTGGCCCACCAGCGCCTCCATACATTCCCGGAAGGATTCCCGGTTCAGAAAGATCTCTTCCGGGTCTTTTTCCTGGGGCTGGGGCGCACCGTAGGGGTAACAGTCACTGTTCCCGCTAAAAAGAGGGGGTTCCAACGAGACAGAGTGATTCAGCGGTATATGCTTATCTCTTGCTGCCGCCTTGATGACGGAGAGCAAACGGTTTTTGACGCAGACCTCTGCAAAGGTACGGAAGGATGCGGCCTTGTCCGGGTGATATTCCCGGATAGCGGCCAGCAGGCCTACCATTCCCTCCTGGATCAAGTCCTCGCTGTCCCCCCCTGCAAGGAAGTAGGGACGGGCGCAGGCACGCACCAGGCGGTGATAGCGCAGGACCAGCAGCTCCTCCGCCTTACGGTCTCCCGAGACCGCCCGGGCACACAACAGTTCGTCACCCGGCGCCGGGGGCTGGAATTGGTCAGCTTTCATGCCGTTTCTCCTCGCACATTATAAGCGTTTCCTACAGTTTTTGTCAAGGGATTATGCAAAAATTTTCTGATTTTTCAGGTATTTTTTATGACATTTGCCAAGAGCTCCGCCACCCGTACGGCGTCGGCCTGGCTTTGGGCCTCCACCATCACCCGTACCAGAGCCTCGGTACCCGAGGGGCGCACCAGCACCCGGCCGGTCCCGGCCAGCAGGGCCTCCTGCTGGGCCACGGCATCCTGTACCGCCTGACTGGCCATAATGGCCTCCTTGGCGGCGTTGTCCGCCACAGGAATGTTGATCAGGGTTTGGGGATAGCGCTTGCACCCCTCCACAAGCTGGGAAGCCTTCTTGCCGGAGCGGTGGAGCAGGTCCAGAAATTGCAGGGCGGTCAGCTGCCCGTCGCCGGTGGTGGCATATCTGCGGAAGATGGTGTGTCCGGACTGCTCGCCTCCCAGGACATAGCCGTGTTCCTCCATCTTCTCCAGCACATTACGGTCCCCTACGCTGGTACAGAACAGATTGATCTTGTGTTCCTTGCAGAACACATGCAGGCCCAGGTTGCTCATGACGGTCCCAACCAGAGCGCTGCCCGGGAGCTGGCCCTGCTCCAGCAGCTCCAGGCCGCAGGCTGCAATTACCTGATCCCCGTCGATCTCCTCGCCGGTTTCGTCCACCATCAGGCAGCGGTCGGCGTCCCCGTCAAAGGCCACACCCAGGTCATACTGCCCTGCTGTTACCATCGCCTTCAGATGGTCCAGGTGGGTGGAGCCGCAGCCGTTGTTGATATTTATCCCATCCGGCTCTGCGTGAATGATATCGCTGTGCAGGCCGGGGAAGCGGCCAAAGAGCGAACCGGCGGTGGCAGAGGCGGCGCCGTTGGCACAGTCTACCAGAATCTTCAGGCCGGACAGATCGGAGCGGATGGTGGAGGCCAGATGGTCCATGTAGTCCTGGCGCTCCTTCTGGTCGGCATAGACTACCCGGCCGATCTCCCCGCCGGTTTTGACCGGCACTTCCACCCCGTGGAGTATGATATCCTCAATGCTGCC
>CALWOK010000026.1 GCA_944383125.1 uncultured Flavonifractor sp. | reverse complement strand
CATACGGAATGGCACTATATCGGCTCCGATGAAATCCGGGCCAAGCTCTTTGGCAAGGAGCTTACCCTGCGGGGCTACCGCAAGGTACACCGGCTGATGATGGAGCAGGCCCTGGCCCTGCTGGCAGCGGGGCAGGACGTGGTGCTGGATTCCTCCCACCTGACCCGCCGGGCCAGACGGAAGGTGCTCCAGGCCCTCCCACCGGGCGTGGGCAGGGTGGCGGTGTACATTGACACCAAGGTGCCTCAGGCCCTGCGCAACAACCGTAACCGCCAGCGCCATGTCCCCCGGCTGGGCATCCTCTACTTCGGGCGGCGTATTGTGCCCCCTACTACGGCAGAGGGCTTTGACCGCATCCTCTATGTGGCCGACCCGGCGGGACAGCGGCACAGCCCATCCCATTCCGTACAGATACAGACTTTTTAAAAAGGACGCCTTCGGGCGTCCTTTTTGTGCATAAAAATCCCTTTGCCGGACATACTGAACCCAGTAACAGACAGGGAGGGATGCGCAATGGCACCGGAGGATACACGGCCCCACCCCCGGCGGGAACCCCGATATACCGGCCCCATTACCCTGGAGCGGCTGAAGGAGATTTTTCGGGACTGCGTGGACTTTACCAGCCGGACAGTGGCCCTGGGGGGCGATGCCTGCCCGGCGGTGACGCTGTGCAGCATCAGCGGTATGGTGCGCATGGAGCGGGTGAGCGACTATATCTTGCGGCCCATGGCCCAGGATCAGGGGCTGGCCCGGTGCGCCACCATCCGGCAGCAGATGGACCGGATGAAAGAGGGGGCCTTGTACAACCTGGCTGTGGAGGAGCGCACCAAACTGGACCAGGTGGTGGCTGATCTGGTGGCGGGATGGTGTGTGCTGCTCTTTCCCGGGGAATCTTCGGTGTTGTCCTTTTTTGCGGGGACCGAGGAAAAGCGCTCCATCAGTGCTCCCGACAATGAAACGGTTCTGAAAGGCTCCCGAGACGCCTTTGTGGAGTCCCTGCGCACCAATACCAGCATTATCCGCCGCCATCTGAAAACCCCTGAACTGCGCATTCAGGAGCAGACCGTGGGGCGGCAGTCGGCAACTCTGGTGGACATTCTATATATAGAAGGCATCACCAATCCCCATCTGGTAGAGCAGGTGGCCGCCCAGCTGCGGGAGATTGACATTGACGGCGTATTTTCCACCGGGGCCATAGAGGAATATATTGTACCCGCTGCCCGCACCCCCTTCCCATTGATCCAGTATACCGAGCGGTCCGACCGGTTTTGTGCCGGGCTGGCCCAGGGAAGGGTGGGCATTCTCATCGACGGGATTCCCCTGGGCTATCTGGCCCCTGCCGTGCTGGGCAACTTCCTCCAGGCCCCCCAGGACAAGTCCTCCAGCTGGCTGCTGGCTACCGCCCTGACGGTGCTCCGCTACTTCTGTATGCTTACCACCCTCATTCTGCCCGCCCTCTATATCGCCATGGTCACCTTCCATCAGGAGATGCTCCCCACCCGGCTGGCCCTGTCCATCATTGCCGCCAAGCAGAATGTACCCTTCCGCTCCGGCTTTGAGGTCATTGTGCTGCTGCTGGCCTTTGAAATTTTACAGGAGGCCGGGCTGCGGCTTCCCCAGTCCATTGGACAGACTGTGTCCATCATCGGGGGCCTGGTGGTGGGGTCGGCGGCGGTGGAGGCAAAGATTGTCTCCCCGGCGGTGCTCATTGTGGTGGCCATTGCCGGCATTGCCGGGTATACCATGCCTTCTCAGGAGCTGGGAGGCGCTCTGCGGATCTGGCGGTTTGTGCTGGTGCTGCTGTCCAATGTGGCGGGGCTGTTTGGGACGGTCATAGGGGCGGCGGTGCTCGTTGTCCATTTGGCGGGGCTGGAAAGCTTTGGTGTACCCTACCTCACACCCTTTGCCGTAGGCACCGGCATCCATGCCCGGGAGCATGTCTTTCTCCGCCGGCCCATGCCCCAGATCAAAAACCGGCCCTCTGCCCTGAAACCCCGGAACCGGAGGAAACAGCGGTGAAAAAAGTCGTATTATGCCTGGCCCTCATCCCCATGCTGCTGCTGAGCGGCTGCCGCCGGTACTCCGGCTTTCTGCCCTACGGCCGGGAAATTGAAGATATGGAACTGATCCGCACCCTGGGGGTGGATGAGGGGGCGGAGGGGGTGACCATCACCGCCTCCGGCGGCACCTCCCAGGAGGATACCCATGTGGTATCAGGGGAGGCCGATACCATCAGCGCCGCCGTCCTGGCCCTGCAAAGCGACGGAGACTCCTATCTGTATTTTGGACATGTCACCCAGCTGATGGTGGGGGAGACATTGGCGGTGAGCGGCCTGGGGTCTGTGCTGGACTATGCCCTGCGGGATGTGGAAATGCGTCCCGAAACGGCCCTCTACCTGGTGCGGGGGGGCTCGGCAGGACAGGCCATTGAAGAAGCCGCCCAGGAAGGCTCCGCCACCGACCGGCTGGAGGCCCTTGCTGCCGATGCCGGGCTGACCGCAGGCTCCATGCCCCGGACGGTCAAGGATGTGCTGGCAGAGCTGGACCGCCAGGGGGCGTCCTTTGTACCGGCGGTGCAAGAGGATGAAAACCTCACCGCCACAGGCTATGGCATCCTGAAGGGGGACCGGCTGGTGGGCTGGGCGGAAGGGGACGCCGCCCTGGGCGTCAACCTGATTTTCGGCAAGGTGGATGCCGACGTCATTACCGTCACCACCCATGACGGAACCTCTGCCGCCTTGCGGGTGGTAGGGGCCGCCACCTCGGTCCGGCCCATCCGGCAGGGAGATACCCTGACCGGTCTGCGCCTGCACTGTCAAGTGGAAGCCAATGTGGCAGAGGGGGCGGCTATGCCCGACCAGTCCACCCTGGCCCAGCTGGAAGAAGCTCTGGCGGAGGTGGAAGCAGGGCGGATGGAACAGGCCCTGGCCCTGTCCGCCGCATTGGATGCCGACTATCTGGGCCTGCGGCATTCCGCTGCCTTTGCGGTACCCTGGCAAAAGGACTTGCTGCTGGGGACCCATTCCATGGAGGGCCTTGCCCTGGAGGTTTCTGCCCAGGCTGTCATCCAACGCAGCTATCACGCTGACGGCTAGCAGATGGGGCAGCCTGAAAACCATCAGAGAAGGAAGTGATTGTATGACCGATGACCGCATTTCTCTGCGGCAGCTGCTGGTGCTGGCCTTTGGGGGCATCCTGTCCCCGGCCATCCGGGTGCTGCCTGCCCAGACGGCCCAGCAAGGGGGGGCAGGAGGCTGGCTGGCTGCGTTGGCTGCCCTGCCTGTGGTGCTGCTGCTGTGCTGGGGTCTGTGGACCCTGTGCCGTTCCCAGGGAGCCGGGGGTGGACTGCCCTATGCCCTCACCCATCTGCTGGGCCGTCCGGCGGGTAAGGCGGTGTGCTTCCTCTATCTCTTATGGGGGATCTTTCTGCTGGCGGCCAATGCCAGACAGTGCGCCCTCCGGTTTCTCACCATCAGCTACCGCAATGCCCCTATGGTGCTCTTTTTGCTCTCCCTGCTGGGAGTAACTTTTTGGCTGGTGCGCAAACCCGTGCGGGCCATGGCCCGGGCGGGGGAGGTGTTTTTCTTTACCTTGGCGGCAGGCCTTACCATATCCCTTGTGCTGGGTGCCTTTCAAGTGGACAGCGCCAATTTGCTGCCGGTTTGGGTGGAGGACTTGCCCGACGTGGGACGGGCTGCCGTTCCCGTGCTGGGGCTGGCGGGCTATCTGGTCTTTGCCGCCTGCCTGGGAGGGAATGTGGTGCCGGAGAACCACGGCCGCCGCCGGGTGCTGATCTGGGGAGGGGGGCTGTGTCTGGTGCTTACCGCCCTTCAGGTGGTATGCCTGGGCAACTTCGGCTCCGGCCTTGTGGTGCGGATGGACACCCCTTTTTTTATGATGGTGAAGGGCATCGGCTTTGAGGGTACCTTTCAGCGGGTGGAGTCGGTGATCATTGCCCTTTGGGTGCTGGCGGATCTGGCTCTGCTCTCCCTGCTGGCCTGCGCCTGTTCGGTGCTGGCCCAGACTGCCTTTGCATACAAGGAACGCTCTGCCGGTGTGCTGCCCATTGTGCTGCTGGCTGCGGCCGGGGCAATCTGGCTCTTCCCGGACGCCTTTGTGCTGGATGCCATTATGGAAGGTGCTGCGCTGAGCGGCAGTTTGGTGCTGGGCATTGGACTGCCCATTTTGTTGGCAATGGTCAAGTGGAGCAAGGGAAAACGGGAGGAAAACAGGGTGGAGAAAAAAACTTGAGAAAATCTCAAAAAAGGTGTTGACAAAATGGGAGCTGGGTGGTATTCTATCTGAGCGCCTTGCGAGAGGGCACCAAAACAGAGCAAAATTCGGAAGAAACCGAGGGGAACCTGGACGGACTTCCGAACAAGATCTGAAAAAAGTGCTTGACAAACGCGAGAACGTGTGGTAAACTAAATGAGTTCGAGCCGAGAGGTGAGAACCAGTTTGAAAAGTACTTGAATCGGTTGATGAGGAGCAAAAAGCTCTGAAAAAACTTGAAAAAAGTTCTTGACAAACGAAAACGAAAGTGCTAAAATAAATAGCACGTCAGCCGATGAGGTTGACAAGAGCGTGTACCTTGTAAATTAAACAACGTGAAAGAAACACGAAGCAC
>CALWOK010000025.1 GCA_944383125.1 uncultured Flavonifractor sp. | reverse complement strand
GGAGTGCCGGAGGCCTGTGCAGGCAGAACAAGCAAGGTGGCGGCCAGCAGGGCCGCAGCCAGTTTTTTCATGGTGTGTGACGCCTCCAATGCTCAAATGCTCTGGTTCAAAGGATATGGAATCCCCACCATTCTATACGGGACAGGCGTGGTTTTGGCAGATGGTAATTTTTTTGACGGGCAAAAAAAGGGCAATGGATGGGGGACATCTGGAAAATTTCTCTTTACAAGTATGCTTTAGTGTGGTAACATACGAAAGCAACCGAGATAGATTGGTTTGGAGGAATGTACATGACACGCAAACGGACTGCACTGGCCCTTGCGCTGGGCCTTACCCTTTCCCTGACTGCCTGCGGCGGCACTGCCGGTACTGCCCAGACTCCTTCCGGCGGCGCTGAAACCGGCCCGGTCAATTCCGCTGCCCCGGCTGAAAGTGATCTGGCCTACGTTCAGGGCAAAGGCACCCTGGTGGTAGGCATGACCAATTTCGCACCCATGGACTACAAGGACGACAAGGGGGAGTGGATTGGCTTTGACGCCGATATGGCCAAAGCCTTTGCCGAGTACCTGAATGTGGAAGTGGAGTTCCTGGAAATCAACTGGGATAACAAGCTGATGGAGCTGGACACCAAGGGCATTGATGTGGTGTGGAACGGCATGACCATCACCGAGGAGGTGGAGGAGGGCGCTTCCGTCTCTGAGGCCTACTGCACCAACGGTCAGGTGGTGGTGCTTCCCGTCGATAAGGCTGAAGATTACACCACAGTGGAGAGCATCAGCGGCCTGAGTTTTGCCGCAGAGAATGGCTCCGCCGGCGCCAAGCAGCTGGATGCCCTGGGTATCTCCTATGTGGCCAAGACCACTCAGGCAGACGCTCTGATGGAGGTGGCCTCAGGCGCTTCGGATGCCTGCGTCATTGACCTGCTGATGGCAGGCGCCATGATTGGCGAGGGTACCAGCTATCCCGACCTGACCTATACCGTTCAGCTCAACAGTGAGGAGTACGGCGTGGCGTTCCGCAAAGGTTCCGATCTGACCGAAACCTTCAATACGTTCTGGAATGCAGCCTATCAGGACGGTACTGTGATGGAGGTGGCCACCACCTACGGCGTGCAGGAGTCTGTCATCGAAAAGTAAGCGTATGTTGTGGGTACAGGGCAGAGAGCGTCAGGCTCTCTGCCCTTCCCCGGTCATAGAGAGGAAAACGCCTATGCTGTTGTCTGTATCCTTCACCTTGCTGGAGGGCCTGGTTGTAACACTGGAGCTATTTGCCCTTACCCTCCTGTTTGCCCTGCCCCTGGGCCTGATCATCTCCTTTGGCTCCATGAGCCGGTGGCTCCCCCTGCGGGCAGTGGTCAAAACCATTGTGTGGATTGTTCGTGGTACCCCTCTGATGCTCCAGATTATGGTGGTCTTTTTCGGCCCCGGACTGCTGTTTGGACTGCCTTTGCTGCCCCGGTTTACGGCGGCAGTTGTAACCTTTGTCATTAACTACGCCTGCTACTTCTCAGAGATCTTCCGGGGGGGAATCCAATCGGTCCCGCGGGGGCAGCAGGAGGCCGGTCTGGTGCTGGGCATGACCCGCAGCCAGATTTTTTTCAAAGTGACCCTCCTTCAGGTGATCAAGCGCATTGTCCCGCCTATGGGCAACGAATTTATCACCTTGGTAAAGGATACGGCTCTGGTACGGGTGATTTCCGTCTATGAAATCACATGGATGGGGGAGACCTACATCAAACAGGGCATGATCTGGCCCCTGTTTTATACCGCCGTGTTCTATCTGCTGGTCAACGGCATTCTCACCCTGCTGTTTGGCTGGTTTGAGAGGAAGATGGACTATTTCAAGTAAGGAGGGCCGTTTTATGCCCATTCTGGATGTACAGCACATAGAAAAGCACTTTGGAGAAACCAGAGTGCTGGAGGATATCAGCTTTTCTCTGGAGCAGGGGCAGGCCCTGGCCATCATCGGCTCCTCCGGCTCAGGCAAGACCACTCTGCTGCGGTGCATCAATTTTCTGGAGACACCCGACCAGGGTAAGATTGTGGTAAATGGGGAGACGCTCTTTGACGCCGCCGACCCGGCCACCCAACGGGAACGTGAAGTGCGCAAAAAGCGGCTGCACTTTGGTCTGGTGTTCCAGTCCTTCAACCTGTTTCCCCAGTATACCGCCCTGGACAATATCACCCTGGCCCCCCGGCTGCTGGCCCAGGAGCAGCCTGACTTCAAGGCCAGAAAAAAAGAAATCCTGGAAGAGATTGTGGTGGAGGGCAGGGAACTGCTGCGGAAGATGGGTCTGTCCGACCGGGCTGACCACTACCCCCACCAGCTCTCCGGCGGGCAGCAGCAGCGGGTGGCCATTGCCCGGGCGTTGGCGCTGAAACCGGATATCCTCTGCTTTGACGAGCCAACCTCGGCTCTGGACCCGGAGCTGACCGGAGAGGTGCTGAAGGTCATCCGTTCCCTGGCGGAGCAAAAGACAACCATGATGATTGTCACCCATGAGATGGCCTTTGCCCGGGATGTGGCCGACCAGGTGATTTTTATGGACAGCGGCGTCATTGTGGAGCAGGGGGAGGCCAGACAGGTCATTGAACACCCCAAAGAGGAGCGCACACGGCAGTTTTTGTCCCGCTATTCCGAGAATTGAAAGGGAGAGAAAAACGTGGTATCATACAACAGATGCCACGTTTTTCTGCTGCAAGGAGGGAAAACTATGGAGGAAATGCTGTTTTTGCCGGTGCTGTCCCATTTTGAAAACGGGAACTTCTGGACGGCCAGCGGCGGCAGGATGCGCTACCGGGTAGACCCGGCAACCGGGGAGGAGGGGCAGCCTGCCGTCCTCACCGCCCAGGTATGGGAAGGCCCCTGGCGGCTCCAGGACAGTACAGTGGAGGAGACATGCACCTTTCCCATGACGGAGGAGGGGCTGGAGCAGCTGCGGGCCTGGGCGCTGGCCTGGCAGGAAACCATCCATGCCCGCCCGCCCAAAAGCCTGGAAGAAACCATCCGGGCCAGGGACGCCCGGCGGGCAGTTCTGGCAGAGGGGGGAGAGGAATAACCTGGGGCAAGCCGGATGCATAGGATAACCCGGAGGGGTTGCCGATGCAAATCAAAGAGCAAATTCTCACCAACAGCGACTGCTATCAGGCAGGGCGCACCATCAAGCCCAAGGGCATCATGGTACACGCCACCGGCGTGGCCCAGCCTGATGTGAATGTGTTTCTCAAGGCGTGGAATAAGCCGGGCGTCAACGCCTGTGTCCACGCTTTTGTCCACCGGGGCGGGGTAGTTGAGACGCTGCCCTGGAACTGGCGGGGCTGGCACGCCGGCGGGGCGGCCAACAACACCCACATTGGCTTTGAAATCCTGGAGCCTGCCGGTCACACCTATAAGGGGGGTACCATGATCGGCTATGATGTGGTGAAAAATGCCCCCTATTTTGCACAGGTGTACCGTACTGCGGTGGAGCTGTGCGCCTATCTCTGCCAGACCTACGACCTGGACCCGCTGCGGGACATCATTGACCATGCAGAGGGATGCCGGCTGGGCCTGGCCTCCAACCATGCCGATGTGGGACACTGGTTCCCCAAACACGGCAAGAGTATGGATACCCTCCGTGCCGATGTGGCGGCACTGATGAAGGGGGGTGACGATGAGATGACGCAGGAACAGCTGGAAGCTGTGCTGAAAGCCCGTGAGGGCGCTCTGTCCGCCCGTTCGGTCAGCGACTGGGCCAAGGAGGCCTGGGAGAAGGCAAAGACGGCAGGGATTTTTGACGGAACGGCCCCCGGCGCACCCCTGACCCGGGAACAGGCTGCTCTGGTGCTGGAACGCCTGGGGCTGCTGCAGGAATAAAGAGATCAAAACACAGGAGGATGTAACATATGACCTGGGGAACCTACTATTTTTTCTATGAATGTCCGCAGTGCGGCAAAAAGTACCGCTATGAGCTGGAGGGGGCCGACGACAGCCAGTTTGGCCTGTGTCCCCACTGTCAGGTTATGGGTACCTTTGTGGGGGAAACCAAGGACAACAAGCAGGGCGAAGACAAATTTGCCGACTATGAATTTGTATAAGCCAAGCCACAAAAAAGGACGCTTTTCAGCGTCCTTTTTTGTGGCTGTATTATGTATGGCTTTGTTCCGGCGGCTGCTCGCCCACAAACCGGCTGCGAATGCTGAGGGTGGCGGCAGTCAGGGCATTGACTGCCCCCAGCAGGTCGGTAAGGAGCTGGCTCTGGCGGGTCAGCTCCTCCAGAATCCGGTCCAGATCGGGCGTGGAGGCGGACCAGGAGCAGCAGGACCAGCAGGGGAGCGGATTGCTGTACCGCTTCATGGCAGGTTCCTCCGGAAGGGGGGGAGGTGGTGGTGGGGCGGTATGCCGCCGGGCCATGGGACAGATGTTATGGTTCATATACAAACCTCCTTTGCTCCCTCTATCCTATGCAGGGAGGGGGGAACAGGTCCGGCAGGGGCAGAATTGGGGAATTTGCCCGTTGACTTTTTGGAGAGACATGGTACACTAAACTTTACCGTATAAAGAGCAGCAGCTCTGACGGTTTGGAAAGGAATGGGATGCCATGAAAAAAAGACTGTTTGCATTGGGAATGACGCTGGTTCTGGCCCTGAGCCTGACCGCCTGCGCCCCCCAGACCACCCCTGAGAGTGAAACCACGCCCCCCGCCGAAACCTCTCCTGCCCAGCCAGAGAGCCATCAGCCTCAGACGGAGACACCTGCACTGGAGGGGACAACTATAAACCTGGGTCTGCTGAATGGTCCCACCGGCATGGGCGGGGCCAAGCTGCTGGCGGACAACGATCTGGGCGCCACAATCAACCGCTACAATGTGACCATTGGCTCTGATCCCTCCACTGATATCGTACCCAAGCTGAACAGCGGGGAACTGGACATCGCAGCTCTGCCCACCAATGTGGCCGCCAATCTGTACAATAAGACGGGCAACATTCAGCTGCTGGCTCTCAATACCCTGGGGGTGCTCCATATCCTGGAGAAGGGGGATACAGTGAACTCCCTGGCCGACCTGTCCGGCAAGACTCTGTACGCCATCAATCAGGGTACCAATACCGAGTATGTGCTGGACTACCTGCTGACCCAGAACGGCCTGGACCCGGACACCGATGTGGATATCCAGTGGAAGACCAGTGAGGAAGTTACCACCCTGATGGCCTCCGGTGATATTGACCTGTGTATGCTCCCTGTTCCTGCCGCCACCACCGTACTGATGCAGAACAGCGATGTGCGGGACGCAGTAGATCTGAGCGACGCCTGGACCCAGTCGGGCGCCCAGGGAACCTTTACCATGGGCTGTGTGGTGGTGCGCACCCAGTTTGCTCAGGAAAACCCCGAGGCGGTAGCCGCTTTTCTGGCAGAGTATGAGGCCTCCATCAACTATATCAAGGACAACCCGGAGGAGGGGGCCACCCTCATTGAGCAGTACGGTATGGTACCCAAGGCTGCCATCGCCCAGGCTGCCATTCCCCAGGCCAATATGATCTTTACGGCGGGGGATGAGATGAAGTCCATCTCCAGCTATTATGAGGTGCTCTTTGCTGCCGATCCCACTTCGATCGGAGGGTCTATCCCCGATGACGCCTTCTACTACACGGCGGAATAAATCACAGAGCAGATTGCTGCGAGTTGTCATACCACTGGCCTTTTGGCTGGTGGTGTGGCAGCTTGCGGCCTTTTTCATGGACCTCCGCACTGGGGGGCGGGGGGCGCTGCTGCTGCCCGCCCCTGTTCTGGTGGCCCAGCGGCTGTGGATTCTGGCAGGTCAGCCTGTATTCTGGCAGGCGGCCCTTCTCAGTCTGGGCCGTATTTTTGCCGGGTTTGCCGGCGGGGCGATTACAGGCAGCCTGACCGCCATTGCCACCAGGGCTTTGCGGGGAGCAGACTGGGTGCTCACCCCGGCGGTGAAGGTGATCCGGGCAGTGCCGGTGGCCTCCTTCATTGTACTGGTGCTGCTGTGGGCCCCCACCACCGGCATGGTGCCTGCCATTGTGGCAGGATTGATGGTACTGCCGGTGCTGTGGGGCAACGTGAGCAAAGGCATTGTCCAGACCGATCCTCTGCTGCTGGAGGCCGCCCAGGCCTACCGGTTCGGGCGGGGCAAAACCATACGGCTGGTCTATCTCCCCTCTGTGCTCCCCTACTTTGCCAGTGGCTGCGCCACCGGCCTGGGACTGGCCTGGAAGGCGGGTGTGGCGGCTGAGGTATTGTGCCAGCCCAGGCTGGCCATTGGTACCCAGCTGTACCGGGCCAAAATTACCCTGGAAACCCCAGACCTCTTTGCCTGGACATTGGTGGTCATTGCCCTGAGCTTCCTGCTGGAGTATGCGCTGGCTCTGCTCTTCAAACGGATGGGAGGGGGAGAGGTATGATATCGCTTCAAAATATTACCGTTGGTTTTGCGGAAAAACGGGTGCTGGAACGGTTCTCTCTGCAAATGCCTCAGACAGGTATTACGGCCCTCTCCGGCCCGTCGGGCTGCGGCAAGACCACGCTGCTGCGGGTGCTGGCCGGTCTGCTGAAGCCGGCAGAGGGGACCGTATCTGTCCCGCCCCGGCCGGTTATGCTCTTTCAGGAGAACAGGCTGCTGCCCTGGCGGACGGTGGAGCAGCATATTCTGGACGTACTGCCCAAGCCCCGCCGGGACCAGGCAAAGCAGTGGCTGGCCCTGGTGGAGCTGGAGGGGGAGGAAACACGCCGCCCCCAAGCGTTGTCAGGAGGGATGGGACGGCGGCTGGCGCTGGCCCGTACCCTGGCCTGCGGAGGTGGACTCTTTTTGCTGGATGAACCCTTTGCGGGTGTGGATCTGCCCCGGGCGGCCCGCATGGTGGAGCGGATACGGCAGCTGGGGATTCCGGTGGTGCTGTCCAGCCACGAGCGGGAGGTGGTGGCCCTGTGCGATGGGGTGATCCACCTGGAGGGGCCTCCTCTTCATCTGGCGGGGCATGGTGCGGAAGCTTAAGATTTTCTGATAAGACGGCATGGCTGGTTGCACTTTTGCCGTTTTGTGCTACAATGGTACAATCCAATTTTTTTGTAAAGGCAGCGTACTGGTATGGCAAACCCTCTGAACAATCCAACCCTAGAAACCAAGCCGGAGCCGGAGCAGCCGG
>CALWOK010000024.1 GCA_944383125.1 uncultured Flavonifractor sp. | reverse complement strand
TGGGGATTCCATATCCTTTGAACCAGAGCATTTGAGCATTGGAGGCGTCACACACCATGAAAAAACTGGCTGCGGCCCTGCTGGCCGCCACCTTGCTTGTTCTGCCTGCACAGGCCTCCGGCACTCCTGCCGTGGATGCCGGAGCGGCAGTCCTGATGGAAAAAGAGACTGGCACCCTTCTCTACGAGCAAAATTCCGATGACAAGCTGGAGCCTGCCAGCGTCACCAAAGTGATGACCCTGCTGCTGGTGATGGAGGCCATTGACAGCGGCAGCCTGTCCCGGGAGGATGTGGTCACCGTATCGGCCTATGCCGCCTCTATGGGCGGCTCTCAGGTCTACCTGAAAGAGGGCGAACAGATGACCGTCAACGACCTGCTGAAGGCGGTGACGGTGGCCTCTGGCAATGACGCATCGGTCGCCCTGGCGGAGCATCTGGCCGGCAGCGAGGGGGCTTTTGTGGAACGGATGAACCAGCGGGCCGCCCAGCTGGGCATGGCGGATACCCACTTTCTCAACTGTACCGGCCTGCCCGCCCCAGGCCATCTCACTTCCGCCCACGACATCGCCCTGATGAGCCGGGAGCTGATCCTGAACCACCCATCCATTCGGGAATATACCACCATCTGGATGGATTCCCTGCGCAACGGCCAGTTTCAGTTATCCAACACAAACAAGCTGATCCGCTTCTATGACGGGGCTACCGGCCTGAAAACCGGCTCCACCGATGCGGCAGGCTACTGCCTGTCCGCCACTGCCGAGCGGGACGGCATGGAGCTGATCGCCGTCATTCTAAAGTCCCCCACCAAGGACACCCGGACCGCAGCTGCCCAGAGCCTGCTGAACTACGGCTTTGCTAACTACACCCTGCTGGATGTTTACCCCAACGAGGCCATTGCCCCGGTGGACGTGCTGCTGGGGGAAAAAGAGACGGTGCAGCCAGTGCTGGCCCAGCCATCCCGTATCCTGGTAGACAAGGCTGCCGTCAATCAGGTGTCCACTCGGTTGGAACTGTGTGAGGATGTAGAGGCTCCGGTGGAGGCCGGTCAGACCTTGGGACGTATGGTGGTCACTGTCGGAGAAGAAACGCTGACCGCCATTCCTCTGGTGGCTTGCCAGGAAATCCCCCGGCTGAGCACACCAGGTATCTTTCTGCGGATGCTGCGCACCCTGCTGATGGCAGGCTGACCGGATTTCTTTGGGACTGCTGCACTTGCTGTGCGGCAGTCCCTTGCGCAGTCTTTACAAAAGATATCCAATATCATACTGGAAATTTTACAGCTGGTTTTTGCAGTGGCGTCTTGACTATCTTTTCATATAGTTGTATACTTTACACAAATAAAATCCAAGCCCTTTGGATTTTATTTATTACCAATGACAAGAACCCCCAGTTTACGTCATTTGTTCCGTGCAGGGGGCTGTCAACAAGGAGAGGATACCTATGGCTTCCAGCAAACCCAACTCCATTCTCCAGGATTTTTCCAAGGGGCACGCCATGCGTGCGCAGGAGTTTATGGGCGCTCATCCTGTCACCCGCAACGGGCAGGACGGCTGGGTTTTTCGGGTCTGGGCTCCTCATGCGCAATCGGTCGCCGTCATGGGGGATTTTAACCAGTGGAATGATTCCGACCACCCCATGCAACTGCTTTCCGATGGCGTCTGGGAAACCTTTATCCCCGGATTGAGTCAGTTCGATAGCTATAAATTTGCTGTCCATACTGCCTCGGGCCAGGTTCTGGCCAAAGCCGACCCCTATGCGTTTCATGCGGAGACGCGCCCTGGTACTGCCTCCAAGCTTTACGACCTCTCCGGCTACAGCTGGGGGGACGGCAGCTGGATGGAGCAGCGGAAAAATAATCCGATTTATCAAAAGCCGCTGAATATTTATGAAGTTCACCTGGGTTCCTGGCGGCGTACTGCCGACGATCAGATGCTCTCTTACCGGGACATCGGCAACTATCTGGTACCCTATGTGAAAGAAATGGGCTTCACCCATGTGGAGCTGCTTCCCATTACAGAGCATCCTCTGGACGCCTCCTGGGGGTATCAGTGTACCGGCTACTTTGCCGCTACCAGCCGCTTCGGCACCCCCCATGACTTCATGTGGCTGGTGGACCAGCTCCATCAGGCCGGCATCGGCGTGATTCTGGACTGGGTACCCGCCCACTTCCCCAAGGATGCCTTCGGCCTGTATGAGTTTGACGGCAAGCCCTGCTATGAGTATGCCGACACCCGCAAGGGAGAACATGCCGACTGGGGTACCCGTGTCTTTGACTATTCCCGCCACGAGGTGCGCTCCTTCCTGTTCTCCTCCGCCCTCTTCTGGCTGGAGCAGTTCCACATTGACGGCCTGCGGGTGGATGCGGTGGCCTCCATGCTCTATCTGGACTATGGCCGCCAGGGGGGCGAATGGGTCCCCAATATGTTTGGCGGTCACGAAAACCTGGAGGCGGTGGACTTTTTACAGGAACTCAACGGCCAGATTTTCCAGGCCCACCCCGATGTGATGATGATTGCAGAGGAATCCACCGCCTGGCCCCGGGTCTCTCACCCGGTTGGAGAGGGGGGTCTGGAGGGTGGTCTGGGCTTCAATCTGAAGTGGAACATGGGGTGGATGAACGACATCCTGCACTATATCAAGCTGGACCCCTATTTCCGCCAGTTCAACCACAAGGACATTACCTTCTCCCTGATGTACGCCTTCTCCGAAAACTTTGTGCTGCCGCTGTCCCATGACGAGGTGGTACATATGAAGGGCTCGCTCATCAATAAGATGCCCGGCACCAATGCGGAGAAATTTGCAGGCGTGCGGGCCTTCTATACATATATGCTCACCCATCCCGGCAAAAAGCTGCTGATGATGGGCAGCGAGTTTGGCCAGTGGAACGAGTGGCACTATGAGCACTCTCTGGACTGGCACCTGCTGGACCCCGACCAGGAGTGGGCAAAGCCCCACCGCCAGCTCCAGACCTTCTTCCGGCAGGCCAACAGTTTTTATCTGGCCCACCCCGAGCTGTGGGAGCTGGACTTCTCCTGGGAGGGTTTTGAGTGGATTGAAGTCAACGACAACCAGGCCAACACCATCGCCTTCCTCCGCAAGGACGCCAAGGGGGATACCCTGGTCATCGTGTGCAACTTCTCCCCGGTGGACCGGACCGGGTACACCGTAGGCGTGCCGGTACCCGGTGTGTATACCTGCATCTTCAGCACCGACAGCGCCGAATTCGGCGGTGCCGGCGGCGGAGATCTGGAGCCGGTGAAGAGCCAGTACAATGAGAGCCAGGGCCGGGAGCAGTCCATTACCCTCTCCCTGCCCCCCATGAGCGCTGCCATCTATAAATGTACCCGGAAATTCCCTGCCCGCAAGAAAAAAGCGGAATCGGAGGCGTCTGCCAAACCCGCAGTGCGCAAAAAGTCCTCCACCCCTGCCGTCAAGGAACCTGCCGGCAAGCCTGCTGTGCGCAAGAAGGCTGCCGCCCCCGCCGTCAAGACGGAAGCGGCCAAACCGGCCGTACGGAAGAAAGCCGCCGCCCCTGCCGTAAAAGCGGAGTCTCCCAAGCCTGCCCTGCGCAGGAAAAAAGACCAGTGAGTCCATTCCGGTCTGCGCCGGAGTTCTCATACGTTAGTCCCAGTTCAAATCCTGAGGTGATAGAATGAAGAAAGAATGTGTCGCCATGTTGCTGGCGGGCGGTCAGGGCAGCCGTCTCCACGCCCTCACCAGCCACGTGGCCAAACCCGCAGTCCCCTTCGGGGGCAAATATCGGATCATCGATTTCCCCCTGTCCAACTGCATCAACTCCGGCATTGATACCGTAGGCGTGCTGACCCAGTACCGCCCCATGGAGCTGAACGCCTACATCGGCAATGGCGAGCCATGGGATCTGGACCGCTCCTACGGCGGCGTCCATATCCTGCCCCCCTATATGCGGGAAGGGGAAAAGGGTACCTGGTACAAGGGTACTGCCAATGCCATCTATCAGAATATCAACTTCCTGGACACCTATAACCCCGACTATGTGCTCATCCTGTCGGGCGACCATGTGTACAAGATGGACTATGCCGACATGCTCCGCCGCCACAAAGAGGCCAACGCCGCCTGCACCATTTCTGTGCTGGAGGTCCCCATGGAGGAGGCGCCCCGGTTTGGCATCATGAACGTAGATGAAAACGACGATATCTACGAGTTTGAAGAGAAACCCAAAAAGCCCAAGAGCAATCTGGCCTCTATGGGTATTTACATCTTTACCTGGAAGAAGCTGCGGGAATACCTGATTGCCGATGAAGAGGATGAAAAGAGCGCCAACGATTTTGGCAAGAACATCATCCCTGCCATGCTGAACGCCAAGGAGAAAATGACCGCTTACCGCTTCAAGGGCTACTGGAAAGACGTGGGTACCATTGACTCCCTGTGGGATGCCAATATGGATATGCTCTCCCCCGACGCCCCCAACGGCATCGACCTGTATGACAATGAGTGGCCCATTTTTGCCCGTACCCCCACCAAGCCCCCCCATGTCATGGGCAAGGATGCCAAGGTCAACCACTCCATGGTGACGGGCGGCTGTGAGGTATATGGTACGGTGGAAAACTCTGTTCTCTTCCACTCTGTGGTTGTGGAGGAGGGCGCCGTGGTGCGCTACTCCATCCTGATGCCCGGTACGGTGGTCAAGGCAGGAGCTGTGATCGAGTACTCCATCGTGGCGGAAAACAGCGTCATCGGCCAGCGGGCCAAAGTGGGCGCCGCTCCCGACGGCTCTGAGGACTGGGGTGTGGCCGTGGTGGCCCAGAATCTTACCATCGGCGATGATGCGGTGGTTTCCCCTCATGCCATGATTACTCGTAACGTGAAAGGAGGTGGGGTGAAATGATGAACAAGCTGCATGGCATCATCTTCTCCTACCTTTCCAACCCCGACCTGCGGGAGCTGACCCAGAACCGCAACACCTGCTCCATCCCCTACGGGGGCCGTTATCGGGTGATCGATTTTATGCTGTCCGATATGGTCAACGCCGGCGTGTCCGATGTAGGCCTGATTGTGGACGCCAACTACCAGTCCCTGCTGGATCATGTAGGCTCCGGTAAGGATTGGGATCTGTCCCGCAAGCATGGCGGTCTGCGCATCCTGCCTCCTTTCAGCTACTCCGACAAGCGGGAGGGCCTGTATCGGGGCCGCATGGATGCACTGGCAGGCATCCGTTCCTACTTGCAGAATATCCGGCAGGATCATGTGGTGCTGGCCGGCGGCGATCTGGCCGTGAACCTTCCCCTGCGGGATATCTTTGAAGCCCACATCCGCAACGATGCCGACATCACCGCCGTCTGCACCGGCCATCCCAAGGGGGACCCCAAGGGCTGTGACTACTTCACCATCGGTGCGGGGGGCCGCATCACCGATGTGGCGGTACATCCTCCCATCGCCCAGGGCTGCGAGTCTCTGGAGGTATACATCCTGTCCAAGGAGCTGCTGCTCTCTCTGGTGGATCACTGCGCCGCCCACAACATCCACTCCTTCAGCATCGGCGTGCTTCAGAGCATGGTGGGCCAGCTGAAAATCTGCCCCTATGTGTATGACGGATACGCTGCCCGGCTCCAGTCGGTGGCAGGCTATTTTGCCCGCAGCATGGAGCTTCTGGACCCCAACATCCGCACCGAGCTGTTTGTACCGGAGCGTCCCGTCCGCACCAAGGACCGTTCCGATCCCTCCACTTACTATGGCCCTGAGTCCCGGTGCTACAATTCGCTGGTAGCCGACGGCTGCATCATCGAGGGCGAGGTGGAAAACTCCATCCTCTTCCGGGGGGTCCGGGTGGAAAAGGGCGCTAAGGTATCGGGCTGTGTCCTGATGCAGGGTACCACCATCCAGGCAGGGGCAGTGCTGAAATATGCCATTGCCGACAAAAACGTCCGTGTCAATCCGGGCCGTATGCTGATGGGCCACAGCACCTATCCCCTGGCCATCGCCAAAAACGAGATCGTCTGACCCGATCCCGGGGAGGCGGCGGCCGATGGCTGCCGTCTCCCTGTTCCTATGACTGAAATTTCTCACTTGGAGGTAATCTATGAATATTCTGTTTGCCACCTCAGAGTGCGCTCCCTTCATCAAGACCGGTGGATTGGCCGATGTGGCGGGCGCTCTGCCCAAGGCCCTGGCCAAGGAAGGCCACGATGTCCGTGTGATCCTTCCTCTCTACGAAGGCATTGGGGAGGAATGGCGCAGCCAGATGACCTACCTGCAATGCTTCCATATTACTGTGGCCTGGCGCACCCCGTACTGCGGCCTGTTTGAGCTGCGGCGGGACGGCGTTACCTATTGGTTTGTGGACAACGAATACTATTTCAAGCGTTCCTCCATTTATGGTCACTATGATGACGGCGAGCGGTTTGCCTATTTCTCCCGGGCCGTAGTGGAGAGCGTGGGCTATCTGAACTGGCACCCTGACGTGCTCCACTGCAATGACTGGCAGACCGCTTTGGTACCCATCTATCTGCTGGAGGAGCGCCACCGCATTCCCCAGCTGTGGGATACCAAGAGCGTATTTACCATCCACAATATTGAATACCAGGGCCGCTACGGCAGCCAGACCCTGAAGGACCTGTTCGGACTCAACGCCGGGTATTTCAATGACCACATGCTGGAGTATCATGGGGACGTCAACCTGATGAAGGGCGCCATCTATGCTGCCGACTATGTGACCACCGTGTCCCCCACCTACGCCGATGAGCTGCAATACAGCTTCTATGCCCACGGTCTGGAGGGGGTCATCTCGGACAACCGCCACAAGCTGCGGGGCATTCTCAACGGCATTGACGTGGAGGTGTACGATCCCTGGAAGGACAAGGGACTGACCAAGCAGTTCTCCGTCAAGCAGATGGGCGGCAAAAATAACTGCAAAACCGCGTTGCAGCAGATGTCCGGCCTGCGGGAAAACCCGGATACCCCCATCATCGCCTGTGTTTCCCGCCTGGTCAAGCACAAGGGATTTGACCTTGTGACCTCTGCCATCCACGATATCATGAATATGGACGTCCAGATGGTCATTCTGGGTACTGGTGACTGGGGCTTTGAGGAGGCCTTCCGTCAGGCGCAAAACCAATATCCCGGCCGGCTGGCCGCCCATATCATGTATTCTGCCCAGCTCTCCACTGCCATTTACGGGGGGGCAGATATTTTCCTGATGCCCTCCATTTCTGAACCCTGCGGCCTAAGCCAGATGATTGCCATGCGCTACGGCACCATTCCGGTGGTGCGGGAGACAGGCGGTCTGCGGGATTCGGTGATTCCTTACAATAAATTTACCGGAGAGGGAACCGGCTTCTCCTTTGCCAATATCAACGCCCACGAAATGACCGGGGTGCTGGCTGATGCAGTAAATCTGTACCACAACGACAAAAAGGCCTGGAAGGGACTGCAAAAGAATGCAATGACCGCCGATTTCTCCTGGAACCGCTCTGCTGCGGCCTATCGGGAAATCTACGGGTGGATCACCGGCAAATAACCGGGACTGCCTTCCATGCCTTGACAAATCAAGCATTGGTGTGATAAAATTCCGCTCCGCAGGGGGATTTTTCCCTGCGGAGTTTTATTTGTTGCAATCCTGACTAAATGGGAGATGTCTACAATGCATAACTATACCAAAAAAGAACTGATGACACTCATTACCGGCAAGCTGCGCCGCAACTTTGGCCGTGACGTGGAGGAAGCCACCAGTCTTCATATGTTTAAAGCCTGCGCCATGGTGCTGAGGGATATTATTTCGGAGCGTCAGATGAAGACCGAGGACAAGGTCATGGAGGAGCATCAGCGCCAGGTCCACTACCTGTCCCTGGAGTTTCTGATGGGCCGTTCCTTGATGAAGAACGCCTACAATCTTGGGGTGCTGGAGCCTTTGAAGGAGGCCATCGAGGGCCTGGGCTTCTCTGCGCCCGACCTGTTCGAGGCAGAGCCTGATGCCGGTCTGGGCAACGGCGGTCTGGGCCGTCTGGCAGCCTGTTATCTGGACTCCATGACCACTCTTGAGATTCCTGCAACCGGTTACTCCATCTGTTATGAGCTTGGTATCTTCAAGCAGAAGATCGTAGACGGTCAGCAGGTGGAGCTGCCCGACAACTGGCTGGGCCTGGGCGATTCCTGGCTCATTCCCAAGATGGACGAGGTGGAGGAAGTTCACTTCGGCGGCACCGTAGAGGATGAGTGGGACAGCCAGGGCCACCACCGTATCAAGCACACCGGCTACGACACCGTACTGGCTGTACCCAAGGATATGGAAATCTCCGGCTACCATACCGACCACGCCAACCTGCTCCGCCTGTGGGACGCCAAGAGCCCCACTCCGGTGGATATGCACCTGTTCTCCTCCGGTCAGTATCTGAAGGCTGTGGAGCAGCGGGCCATGGCTGAGTCTATCTCCAAAGTGCTCTATCCTGAGGATAACCACTATGAGGGCAAGTCCCTCCGCCTGAAGCAGCAGTATTTCTTTGTGTCCGCCACCATCCAGTCCATTGTGCGCAAGCACCGGGCGGAGTACGGCACCCTGCGCAACTTCCACCAGAAGCACGCCATTCAGATCAACGATACCCACCCCACCCTGGCGATTCCTGAGCTGATGCGCATTCTGCTGGACGAGGAGGGCTACGGCTGGGATGAGGCCTGGTACATTGTGACCCATACCATTGCCTACACCAACCACACCGTTCTGGCTGAGGCCCTGGAGCGCTGGCCCCAGCAGCTCATTGAGACTCTGCTGCCCCGGATCTGGCAGATCCTTATTGAGATCTCCAACCGCTATCAGCAGCAGCTCACCGACTTTTTCCATGGGGATCTGGGCAAGGTGGCTCCCATGGCCATTATCTGGGGCGGCGAGGTGCGCATGGCCAATCTGTGCGTGTGCGCCTGCTACAAGATCAACGGCGTATCTGCCCTCCACTCTGATATCCTGAAAAAGGATGTCTTCCACGACGCCTATCAGCGCACCCCCAATAAGTTCACCAATGTGACCAACGGCATTGACCACCGCCGCTGGCTCAGCGAGTGCAACCCCCGGCTGGACGCCCTGGTACGGGAGTGCTGCGGCGGCGATAAGTACCAGCTTCAGCCGGATATGCTGAAGAACCTGGAGAAGTACCAGGATGACGCCGGTGTTCTCTCCCGCCTGGGTGAGATCAAGATGGCCAACAAAAAGGCCTTTGCCACCTGGGTTGCCCGGGAGCATGGCATCTTCCTCAACACCGACGCCATGTTTGACGTACAGGTGAAACGGCTCCATGAGTACAAGCGCCAGCTGCTCAACGTACTGCATATCATTTACCTGTATCAGAAGCTGAAGAACGATTCCCATTTTGACTTCACCCCCCGCACCTACCTGTTCGGCGCCAAGGCGGCTCCCGGCTACGCTGTGGCCAAGCGGATCATCCGTCTGATCAACTCGGTGGCCGATATGATCGCAAAGGACCCCGTCTGCAAGGACCGTCTCCAGGTGGTCTTCCTGGAGAACTATCGGGTGAGCCTGGCGGAAAAGCTGATGCCCGCTTCTGAACTGAGTGAGCAGATCTCCACCGCCGGCAAGGAGGCCAGCGGCACCGGCAACATGAAGTTCATGATCAACGGCGCCGTGACCATCGGCACCCTGGACGGCGCCAACGTGGAGATGCACCAGGTG
>CALWOK010000023.1 GCA_944383125.1 uncultured Flavonifractor sp. | reverse complement strand
CGGGAAGACGGCGGGAAAAATACTCGGGAATCTCGTTCTGCGGGGTGATGGGGTAGCCGGCAAAGAACCGGCATCCAGCCCGCACAGCTGCCTCGGCAATGGCCTCGCAGCCCTTCATAAATACTCTTGCCATGTTCGCTTACCTCCCCTTATTGATAGACCTCGATTGCGCCGTCCGGACAGATCCGGCCGCAGATGGCGCAGCCGATACAGTCATCCGGGCGGACGGGCACCACATACTCGTATCCCTTGGAATTGACCTTGTCACCAATGGCCAACACCTGTTTGGGGCAGAACTTCATGCAGTAGCCACAGCTTTTGCACCGCTCGGCCACGATTTGGACCTTTGCCATACCGACATCTCCTTTTCATATATCTTGCATCTTGCAAATATTAGAGTGCAAGTAAATGCCTACTTAAATATCTCCTGCTACCTGCTGGCCCAGGGATAGGTTAGATAAAGCTGGATAGGAACCACCGGGCAGGGCAGCTCTTCCGGCAGTGCGGAGCAGAGCCCTGTTTCCGCACAGAGGAAATCCACTGGTTTATAGGGACCTACCAGCTCCACCAGCTGCCGGGCGCCCTCTGCCACATCGTCAGGGGTGGTTTCCAGCCCCAGGTTGGGATTACCGATGAGCCGCAGCCGGGACAGCTCCACATGGGAGACACCCAATGTTTCTCCCAAAACCTTGTCAATGTGCACCAGCGTGGCCGACCAGGGCCGGAAGGGATTGATGACGTAATATACTCTGGTGCTGTCCCGGTTCAGCAGGGGGGCATAGCCTCCAATGGAACGGGCGCCGATATAGTCACCGCCTACATCCAGCACCGTGTAGCAGTTGGGATCATTGAGCCGCTGCCGCACGCCGCCAGTCAGGGTTGGAGCATCCATGAACTGTTCTTCATAGTGGACTTCCACACCAATGGACTCCAGGGTTTCCCGCTGATCCCGGGAACGGAAGAGAGGCTTGGTCATGTCCAGATCAAAGAAATGAACCGGTTTGCTCTGCTCATGGGCAAGCATCTGGGCAACATTGAGTGCGATTTCACTTTTCCCGCACCCGGCTTCCCCCAGGAACACAAAGTTGGTGACAGAATCGGAAGAGAGCAGGTCACGGATGGATGATAGAGCAGCCATGGGCCAGGCCTCCAGTCAGGCAAGATATATCTTATATCTTGCAAGATTTATGAGTTAAGCATACCACACTTTTTTGAAAATGCAAGGGGGTAATTTGAGGTTTGGGAAAAATGTCAAAATTGGTGGGGCTTCCTTTGGGGAAAACGCTGGTAAGGCTTGTAATTGCAGTCATCCGCTGATATAATATCTTGCAAGAAATAATATATTGGAGGATCGGGCTATGGCGGCAATCAAAAAGCGCTCCCTGGTGGATCAGGTCTATGAAACGCTGCGCAGCGAGATCATTACCCTTAAAAGGCCTTTGGGCAGTAAACTCAATGTAAATGAGCTTCAGGAGGAACTGGGGGTGAGCTGTACTCCCATCCGGGAGGCAATCAACCGGCTGCAGCAAGAGGGGCTGGTGGTATATGAGAATAATGTAGGCGCCCATATCCTGGATTTGGAACAGCATGATATTCTTGAAATTGAGCAGCTGGCCATGACGCTGCACGGCGCAGCGATCCGCCTGGCTATGAAGCATGGAAACCGGGAGGATATCGTATCTGAACTGGAAAAGCATCTGGAAGAATACCGGAAGGCCAAAACCGTTCCGGCTGAGGTGACAGCCGTCAACCGGTTTGTGGGTACTTTTTATGCCCACTGCGGCAACCGCCGTTTGGACGCCAGCATGATTTCCATTCAGGGGCAGCAGCTGCTGCTGCGATACATTTATGCCAACTGCCTGAAAGAGCGGGGGAGCCATGCCCAGGATTTTGCAGCCATGCTGGAAGCGGCCCGAATAGGTGAGGGAGAGCAGGTGTGCAGCCTGCTCCAGGCCAATACCGACCGGCAGATTCCGGTGCTGATGGACTATGTCCAGAGGGAGCGGATGACGCCATAAATCAAATCAGAGAGAAAAACAGGATGCTGACGGCAGGCAAATGCCGTCAGCATCCTGTTTTTGTTTCACAGAGGGAGCGCACAACATCCAGCAGATGGGGAAGGGCGGGATTTTGGTTGCTCTCATTCCACATCAGCCGTACATTAGAGAAAGGTACCCCCAGCAGAGGAATAAAAGCCACCTTTCCCTGGCAGAGACAGGCCAT
Organism: uncultured Flavonifractor sp.; assembly: GCA_944383125.1. Lineage (GTDB taxonomy): Bacteria > Bacillota > Clostridia > Oscillospirales > Oscillospiraceae > Flavonifractor. Next base: position 3,094 of record CALWOK010000023.1, on the reverse strand, counting down.
GTCATCACTGAGGGTGGAAATGCCGATACCACAGGAGACCAGGGTGAGCAGGACAGGCACATGGGTTGCCTCGGCCACCACTTGGGGCGCAAATCCCGCATCTGCCGCCGTTTTCCAGATAAAATCGTGGCCAGGAATGGAAGCTGTGCGGGCCATGACCACAAAAGGCTCATTGCGTACCTCTTCCATCTGGATACTCCCCCGGGAGGCCAGGGGATGATCCAGGGCGGTGATTACACATTGATGGTTTTTGTGCAGCAGGATGGAAGCGGTCTCCGGTTCTCTGCCAGGCATGGGAATATAGTTCAGAATGGCGTCCACCTCTCCCCGATCCAGGGCAGAGAGCAGATTGGAATGGCTGTAGCCTTTCATCATCAGAGAAACCTGAGGATAGCTTGCCCGGAAGCGCTGGTAGAGGTCGGAGAGCTTTGGCTCAAAGGTATCCCGCATGATGCCGATGGACAGGGACCCCCGATAACCCTCCTGGGCCAGCCGGGCGGCTACCACACTGCTGCGGTACTCGTCCAGAATTTTGGGACATTCCTTAAAAAAGGCGGTTCCGGCCGGGGTGAGGGCAACGCTGCGGGAATTGCGGTAAAAAAGCTGTACATCCAGTTCCTGTTCCAGGGCAGAGATCAACCGGCTCAGAGCAGGCTGGGCCATAAAGAGATCGTCTGCCGCCTGGGTAAAATTAAGCCGCTGGGCCAGAACCATAAAACACTCCAGCTGATTCAGGGTCACTGGGAATCCCTCCAGTTTGAGAAGTAAATCTAGTATAACAAAAATCTGCCCCCTTGTCACGGACGTTTTATGCAAATATCATATGGCAGCCATGCGGCAAATGGAGGGAAATTCGTGAATCCGCACAGCAGGCCAGGGGAGAATTTACTGCTTTTGTCCAATTTCACATGGTTTAACTCTGCAAAAATTGGATAATACAGGGAATCTTCCGGGGCGTTGTAGAAAATTGTATGCCAGCCATACAGATACGGCATTTCACATATGAGCATACAATCAGTAAAATACATGCGAAAACAAGGTGATCTTCTTGGGAACTGTAGGCGGTTTTCACAAGAAATTGTGAACATTCTGCCGCGGAGTCCAGAAAGACAAGCGAGGAGGAGCTGAGATGTCCGCAGAATACCGTCCCATGCGCAGCGTCATCTATGTGGACTGCGTGCGGGAAGAGTACCGGCACAGATTGCAGCACTGGCTGTATTCTGTCCATGTACCCGACAGCATTGGAAAATTCACCCCCTACTGCACCAAGTATGCCTTTTACAATGCGCTGCCCACCCCTCCTGAAGGGGAGCGGTTTGGCACCCGGCGGATGCAGATGACGGAGCATTACTGGATGGTCAATGAGATGATGCCTGAAATGAGCGTCAATGCCTTTACCGAGCGGATGCCGGTGGAGGTGCTGCGCTGGCAGGGCATGATCCCCGACGACGGGACAGACCTGTCCAACTCCGCCAACATGGACGGTGACACCCACCGGGCTTCTGGCGGCGATAACGGCTGCCCGCCCTTTGTCTTTGCCCATGTACCCATGAACTGGGAGGAGGACTACAAGGGTAAAGGCCGCACCATTGACGACGGCCCCAACTACCGCTGGCAGTTTGTGCTGCGGTGGCCCTGTGAAAAAACAGGGGAGAAGTGGTTCCAGGAGGTTTTTGTCCCTTACTTCCAGAAATGCCCCGAGGTCAACCGGTTCCTGTCCAGCAAGATTTATCACGATGTGGTGGGCTGCCAGTTCCACCGGCTGGTAGAGCTGTGGTTTGACGGTCCCGAGGAGTGGTACCGGGCTGCTGTAGAGGGTACCCGGGATATGGGGCAACCCGAGTGGGCCCAGCAGGAGGGATTCCCATTCCTCCGGCCCAACTACAATATGGTGGGTATGTTCCTCTCTGATATGGCTGCCAGTGATAACCTGACCCAATACCGGGGTTACATTACCATGCGCTGATATATCTTAATATCTTCAGAAAGGTTGGATCACAATGAAAGTTTTAGGTCTGTCCGCAGGTACCCTCAACGGGGCCAATGACTCCCTCTGCAAAGAGGCCCTGATGGCCGCTCAGGAGATGGGCGCCGAAATCGAGTTTGTCAACGTCCATCAGCTGGACATCAAGCACTGCACCGGCTGTAAGGCCTGTGTTGCCAGCCTGTTCTCCGGCCGTGGCAATGGCTGTGTCATCAAAGACGATCTGCAGTGGCTCATTGACAAGATGATGGAGGCCGACGGCATTATCTGGGCCGCACCCATCTTTGAAAAGTGTGCTCCCGGCATCTTCCATACCATCATGGACCGCTTTGGCCCCCGTATGGACCGGGGTAATCTGATGATTGCCACCAAGATTGCAGAGGAGAAGGGCGGCAAGCCCATTGATCCCAAGTATCTGAAGGAAAAGGTGATTACCTTCCTGGGCATCGGCGGTTCTGACTGGGCTACCCGCATTCAGTGCGACTTTGCTACCCATGCCCTTACCTGCAAGTGGACCATCATTGACAACCAGTGCTTCCCCTGGTCCCTCAGCATTCTGATGAATGACGATGCCATTGCCAAGGCCCATCAGATGGGTGTGGATCTGGCTGCTGCCGCCAAGAAGGTGGCTGACGGCACCTTCGTACCCGGCCACGGCGTGTTCAACGAGGATTACAAGGGTCCCGCCGGTGTATGTCCCTACTGCCACAGCAATAACTTCTATCTCCAGGAGGATGGCACTGCCATCTGCTGCCTGTGCGGCACTGAGGGCGTCATGAAGAATGTGGACGGCAAGTATGTCTTTGCGTACGATGCCGAGAAGTGGATGCCCCATGCCCACGACTCCATCTCCGGCAAGTTCATTCACGGTGACGATATCCAGCGCAATGAGGCCGCTGCCCGTGAGATGATGCAGTCTGAAGAGGCCAAGGCCCGTAAGGCGAAGTACAAGGAGTTCATCCAGTCTTCCAAGCCCTGCTGATCCGAGGTGAGCGAAATGTCTATCCCTTTCTACGCAAAAAGTGAACACAACCAGGGTTACATCAAGAACATGGAAGTGGTGGGCTTTTCCGACCTGAATGGCATCAATGCCTTCCAGATGGCCCTCTA
>CALWOK010000022.1 GCA_944383125.1 uncultured Flavonifractor sp. | reverse complement strand
CAGCTTGTTTTTTTGCCACGCCCGGTCGGTCAGCCGGATGGGTTTCCACATCTCTCCGGTCCACTGTTCCAAAGACCAGTTCTGCCGGTAGACAAACCGCTCTGCCGATGTCTTGCGGAACACCACTTTTCCACATTGCTCCTGGATTTTGTGGACAAATCCCCCATCCTGCCACACCATCACCGTGCCATCCAGGGGGCGCAGATAGGCGGGAATGCCCTTTTTCCGCAGGGCAACCACCTCCCCAACCGGGCCGGCCTGGGGAGCGCTCCAGTCGGTGAGCCGTTCAAAGGCCACCCGGGGACAGAGGACAAACCGCCGGAACACCTCGGTTGGGTACCGGTCTGCCCAGGGTCTGGCCCGTTCCAGGTGGCATTCCAGCAGGGCTGCGGTTGTGTCCCGCAGGTCTTTGTCCGACAGAGAGGACAGCAGCAGGGGCCGCATGGGATTTTGATCTCTGCTCAGAAAGGTGTAAATCTCTTCAAAGTTCCCTCTGGCCTTTTGGAGCTGTTCCCGCTGTTCCGGATAGCGCTGTGCCTCTTCCTCGTTCCAATAACCTGCCATCCGTGCCTGCCGTCTGGCGGTCCCCTCCTCCAGCACTGCCGCCCGCTGCTGCCGCTGTTCCTTCGTCAGCGGAGAGGGATTGACGGGCGCACCGTGAGGGGCATGAACGTCAAAGGCCGTCCATGTGGCACAGGAGGGCGGCAGGGCAAGTATTGCGCTGTCCTCTTTCTCACCGTGGCAAAGGGCCTCCCGCTCCCCTGCTGACAGGTGGATATCGCCCAACCCCAGTTCCACCTCCACCTTACCGCCTTGGTCGGCGGTCAAGGTGGCAATGGGACAAAAGCGGGCCTCATTGAGCACCTCCAGCGTGATTGCTTCTCCCGGTTTTGCCTGGAAGGTGTAGCGCTTGGTGCGGGCATACCGGAAGGTCTGGTTATGAAACTGTACCTGCCCCTCCCGGCCCAGAGGGGCGCCATGGAGAGACAGGTCATGGACAGATCCAAAGGTACGGCTGTGGATCAGCATGGCTCTGGAAGCCGCTGTGTTGAACCATCCCCGGTCCAGCACCGGCTCCGGTTCGCAGGCCCCCAGGAAGCGCCACCTGCCATGACACAGCACCTCCACCCAGGCGTGATTGTCATCACAGTGAGACCAGCGGGGGGCGTACACCTGCCGGGCAGGCAATCCGACGCTGCGGAGGGCTGCCACCAGAAAGGCGGACTCCTCTCCGCACCGGCCGCTGCCGCAGCGGTAGACTGTCAGGGGCGAGGCTGTACGGTCATCCTGGGCCTGATAACTAGCCTGCTCATGACACCAGCGGTTGACCTCCAGTACCGCCTCTTCCTGAGACAGATGGGCAATCCGTCCCCACAGCTGGCGGTAAAACAGGGGCCGGTGGGAGGACAAATCCTCATCGTTCACCCGGGGACAGAGGACATACTGTTCAAAGGCCTCCTGGCTCAGATCCCGGCACCAGGGGGCGGTATCCCGCAGCATCAGGGCATGCTGCGCAAATTCCTCCAGCAGCTCATGGGGATAGTCAGCCCAATCCTGGGGCAGGGCGGTTTGCAAAAAGGCAAGGGCCTGTTTCATACACATCATCTCCTTGGATTGGGGCTATGATACCACAGTTTCCTGTGATATCATAGCCCCAAAGGAGGGCAATCTATGAACCAAGTTATCATTGAGGTATGCTGCGGCTCGGCGGAGGACGTACACATTGCGGCCCAGGCAGGGGCCAGCCGTGTGGAACTGAACAGCGCCCTGTTTTTAGGAGGGCTGACCCCTTCTTTGGGTACGCTGGAGATCGCCCGGCAGGTCAACCTTCCCATTATGGCCATGGTGCGTCCCCGGGAGGGGGGCTTTTGCTACAGTGAGCTGGAATTTGCCGCCATGCTGGCCGATGCCAAAGCGCTGTTGGCAGCGGGAGCGGATGGTATTGTATTCGGCTGTCTGCGGCCTGACGGCAGGATCGACACGGAGCGCTGCAAAGCCATGCTAGAGGTAATTGGAGAAAAGGAGAGCGTATTCAGCCGGGCCATTGATGTGGTGCCTGACTGGAGGGAGGGGCTGGATAGCCTGATGGAGCTGGGCGTCACCCGGGTACTGACCAGCGGCCAGGCCTCCAGCGCTCCGGCAGGGGCAGACACCATCCGGGCCATGGTGGAGCATACTGCCGGACGGATGGAGATTTTACCCGGCTGCGGAGTAAAGCCGGACAATGTGGCGGAGCTGCTCCAGGCCACCGGCTGCCGCCAGGTTCACGGCTCCTTCAAAACCGTCCATCTGGATGTCTCCGCCACCCACAACCCGGCGGTATCCTTTTCCGGCGGGGTATGCCCGCCGGAGGAGCAGATATCCGTCACCGACGGGGCGGCCATCCGGGCGGCGCTGGAGCGGCTGCAGCGATAGGAACACAACAAACAGGGCCTGCCGGACAGCTCTCCGGCAGGCCCTTGTTTGCCGCTTAACTTTTTTCCTCAAAGCTGGCGCCGCAGTTGCGGCAGCTGACGGTAATTTTCCCTTTTCCCCGGGGTACCCGCAGATACTGCCCGCAGCTGGGACATTTGAAATAACAATGCTCCTTGTCCCGGTGTATGGTGCGGCGCATTTTTACCCAGCGGATCACCGGCCCGAAGAGGGCCAGAAACCGGGCATTCTCCGCCCGGCGGCGGTCATGCCGCCGGGAGAACATGCGGTACAGATCCCACAGCAGAACCGCCAGTGCAGCCCAGGTAAGCCACCCCATAAAGGGCAGGTTTGCCAGAAGAACCAGGGCCACATAGAAGAACAGCAGAAAAAGGGAGAGCTGATCGCTGCCATACCGTCCATACATCAATTTTCTCAAATAATTCATGAGCATGAAAGATGGTCGTCCCCTTTGATGGTTTATCCTATTCCTATCATAGCGCCTGACCCTTTTTTCGTCAAGAAGTCAACCGTAAACATTTCATGAATTGTGCGGGAAATCCCTCCGGTTTCCCGGTTGATGATGGGTTTCCTCTTGCAGATCGGGAGAAAAACCGGTATACTGTTGCAATCAAACTGAGGAGGAACTCCATGGGCCGCATTGATAAAGAGAATTATTATCTGGATATTGCCCAAACGGTGGCGGAGCGCTCCACCTGCCTGCGCCGCCGGTATGGGGCCATCAGCGTGAAAAGTGACGAAATTATTGCCACCGGCTATAACGGCGCCCCCCGGGGGCGGAAAAACTGTGTAGACCTGGAATACTGTACCCGGGAGGCCCTGAATATCCCCTCGGGGGAGCGGTATGAGCTGTGCCGCTCGGTGCATGCCGAGGCCAACGCCATCATCTCCGCTGCCCGCAGTGAAACCCTGGGGGCCACTCTGTATATGGCCTGCGTCAACCCCACCTCCGGGGATCTGATTGCCGGCTCCACCTCCTGCTCCATGTGCCGCCGGCTCATCATCAACGCCGGAATTGAGCGGATTGTCATCCGCAATACCCCCACAGAGTATGCCGTGGTCTGTGTATCCGACTGGATTGAGGAGGACGACTCTCTGCCCCGGCACTGAAGCCCACCACCCGGTTGGGCCTGCTGCCAATGCAAAACAGGTGTGTAAAAAGACAGACTGGACAGCCCGTCAAGCGACAGGCTGTCCAGTCTGCTTTCTGTTTTGTGGTTTTACGTCTGTTTGAGAATCTCTCTGACCTGCAATTTGTCCCCATCCACCGAAAAGCGTACCTCACACCCTCCAAAGGCCATGCCATACACCCGCTGGGGGTCATGCTGGTAGGAGGGCCGGGGGTCCCGGGCCAGCACGCCCAGCAGGGCCTGCCGCTTGTCCTCCGGCACCTGTTCCAGCCATACTGCGGGACAGTCCACCTGCAGCACCTTGCCTCCCACATTGCCGGTAAACCCTCCGGCGGCCTCCGGGTGGGCGTCAGCATAGGGCAGATAGGGTTTGATATCCAGGATGGGGGTGCCGTCCATCAGGTCTGCTCCCGATACCACCAGCACATGGCCCAAATGGGGATCTTTCTCAATCCCCTCCAGGCGTACACAGGACAGGCCGATGGGATTGGGACGGAA
>CALWOK010000021.1 GCA_944383125.1 uncultured Flavonifractor sp. | reverse complement strand
AACCAGCACCCCAGAGATATCAAAATCCAGGATCTGCTGGCCGTGGACACCTTCACCCCCCAGAAGGTGCAGGGCGGCCTGGCCAATGAGTTTTCCCAGGAAAACGCCGTGGGCATCGCCGCCATGGTGAAGGCCGACCGGCTCCAGATGGAGGCCATTGCCAGGGAATTTTCCCAGCAGATCGGGGTGCCGGTCAAGGTGGGCGGTGTGGAGGCCGACATGGCCATCCGGGGTGCATTGACCACTCCGGGTACCAACAAGCCCCTGGCCATCCTGGACATGGGCGCCGGTTCCACCGATGCGTCCATCATCAATCCGGAAGGGGAGATCCACTCCATCCATCTGGCAGGCGCCGGCAATATGGTGACGCTGCTGATTCAGTCCGAGATGGGTCTGTCCGACTTTGACACCGCAGAAGACATCAAAAAGTATCCTCTGGCCAAGGTGGAGAGCCTGTTCCACATCCGCCATGAAAACGGCACCGTGGAGTTCTTCCAGCAGCCTCTGGACCCCCACCTGTTTGCAAAGGTGGTTATCCTGAAGGAGGGCAAGTTTATCCCCCTGGAGGGGGACCTGTCCATGGAGCGCATCAAGCTCATCCGCCAGCAGGCCAAGCAGAAGGTATTTGTCACCAACGCCATCCGGGCTCTCACCCGGGTAAGCCCCACCGGCAACGTACGGGAAATCCAGTTCGTGGTACTGGTCGGCGGCTCTGCTCTGGACTTTGAGGTACCCCAGATGGTAACAGACGCCCTGTCCCAGTACAAGGTTGTGGCCGGCCGGGGTAATATCCGGGGCACCGAAGGACCCCGCAACGCCGTTGCCACCGGGTTGGTGCTCTCCCTGACGGAAGGGGGGGCCTGACATGGCCATGGCCCACGAAATCAAAAAACCCATGATCCACTTTTTCCACAGCCCCCTGGCAGACCGCCGGGTGCTGCGGGAAATAGAGCTGGGGATTGAGGAAGAGGGCATTCCCTGGAAGCTGGATCAGAGAGAGGGCAGCGCCCTGGATCTGGCCTGGGAGGCGGCCGGAAGCTCCAACCTGGAAGTGGGCATTGGAGCGGACGGTCAGTGGCTCATCCTTCATTATAACAAGTTGGAGCAGAATCAGCCTCTGTTCCGCATCTCTGCCCAATCCGGGCCGGTACAGGCCCGGGCACTGGGAGCCAACGCAGCGCGGCTGGTGAAAAAGCTGCCGCTGAAGGCTCTGGACAGGAGGTGAAGAAATGCAGCAGAAAAGTTTGGGACTCATCGAAACACAGGGCCTGGCAGCCGGTGTTGTGGCGGCAGACGCCGCCGTGAAATCGGCCAATGTGGAGCTGGTGGGCTACGAGCTGACCAAGGGCGGCGGCTGGACCCTGATCAAGATTCAGGGCGACGTGGGCGCCGTCAAGGCCGCCGTGGATGCCGCCAAAATCGCCGCAGGCAAGGTCAACCGGGTGGTGAGTACCCGTGTCATCGCCCGCCCTTCCAGCGGTCTGGAGGCACTCATCCACACCGCCGACACGGTGGGCGACCGGCCGCCTGAGCCCCCCAAGGGTCCGGAGCCGCCGGACACCCCCACGCCTCCTCAGGAGCCGCCTGTAGAACCCCCTCCCGCTCCTGCACAGGAGCAGGATGATCAGCCGGAAGAGCCGGCAGAGGAGCCGGAGGAACCCCTCCCGGCAGAGGAAGCTGCAGTTGAACCGGTTCCGGAGGAGCCCCAGCCGGAGCCTCCGGCAGAGGAACCCCAGGAGCCGGAAGCACCCCCCGCAGAGGAGGTACCGGCCCAGCCGGAGCTGCCGGAGGAGCCTGAATCCGTCCCCGCAGTGGAGGAATCTCCCCAGAGCACCCCTGCTCCCTCCCGGCGGAGCCGGAGAAGCAAAAACAAATCTTCCCAAGGGAAGTAAGTGCATGTAATTTGTAGGAAGATATCACAATGGGTGAAGCGCTCGGTATGATCGAGACCAAAGGTCTGGTTGGCGCCATTGAAGCCGCCGATGCTATGACCAAGTCCGCTAACGTGACCCTGATTGGCTATGAGAAGATCGGCTCCGGCCTGGTGACCGTGATGGTCCGTGGCGACGTGGGCGCCGTCAAGGCCGCTGTGGATGCCGGTGCTTGTGCCGCCGAGAAGGTGGGCGAGATCGTGTCTCAGCACGTCATTCCCCGGCCCCACACCGACGTGGAGAAGATCCTGCCCAAGATGCTGTAAGCACAGCATACGAGGTAGGGTATGGACAAAGAAGGAATTTATTCCCGGGAATTTGTCCGCAAGGTTACCCGCCTGGTGGTGGAGGCGCTCCAGGAGCAGCAGCGCCTGGAGCGCTCCACCCCCATTGGGGTGTCCAACCGGCATATTCACCTGGACCGGGCCGATATGGACGCACTTTTTGGCCCTGGCAGCGAGCTGACCGTCAAGAAAATGCTGGGTCAGCCCGGACAGTATGCCGCAGAGGAAACCGTCACCATCCGTGGTCCCAAAGGGGAACTGCAGCGGGTGCGGGTTCTGGGTCCCCTGCGCAGCGAGAGCCAGGTGGAGATTTCCATCGCCGACGGCTTTACACTGGGCGTAAAACCCCCGGTACGGGAGTCCGGACAGCTGGAGGGAACTCCGGGTATCGAGATCATCGGACCCAAGGGCAGCGTCAAGAAGGATCGGGGCGTCATTGCCGCCCTGCGCCATATCCATATGACGCCCGAAATTGCACAGCGGCTTGGATACAAGGACGGACAGTATGTGCAGACCAAAATTGAAGGTCTGCGGGGCGCACTGCTGTGCAACGTACTGATCCGGGTATCGGACAAGTATGCGCTGGAAATGCACATTGATGTGGAGGAGGCCAATGCGTTGGGGGTAAAAACCGGCGACCGGGCCTTCTTTTTGGAAGATTAACGCAACGGAGGAACGGCAATGGGGCAGGATTTGACCAAGAGCAACGAGACCCTTCTGGAATTTGAGCAGCTGATTGAAACCGGCCGCTGCAATCCCTGGGAGGGTACCCTGCGAACGGGGGTAGACCTGGGTACCGCCAACATTGTGCTGGCGGTGGTGGATGAGCAGAACCGGCCGGTGGCCGGGGCTACGTATCCCTCTACTGTGGTGCGGGACGGCATCGTGGTGGACTATATCGGCGCTCTCAACGCAGTGACCAAGCTGAAGGATGAGCTGGAGGCCCGGCTGGGCACCACGCTGGAGGCTGGGGCCTGCGCCATTCCGCCCGGAATCATTGAAGGCAATGTCAGAGTGATTGGAAATGTGGTGGAGGGGGCAGGCTTTCGCCTGACCAACGTCATCGACGAACCCACGGCGGCGGCCACGGTGCTGAACATCACGGACGGCGCCGTGGTGGATGTGGGCGGCGGCACCACAGGCATCAGCATTCTCAAGGACGGCAAGGTGATTTTCACCGGAGACGAACCCACCGGCGGCACCCATATGACCCTGGTGCTGGCGGGCTTCCACGGCTGGAGCGTTCAGGAGGCCGAGCTGGCCAAGCGGGACCCCGCCCAGGAGAGCCGGGTCTATCCGGTGGTCAAGCCGGTGGTAGAGAAGATGGCCTCCATTGTGGGGCGCTATCTGAAGGACTACCCGGTGGACGAAATCTATGTGGTGGGCGGCGCCTGCTGCTTCACCCAGTTTGAGCAGACCTTTGAGAAATGTCTGGGGATTCCCGTCATCAAGCCGGCGGCTCCGCTGCTGGTAACGCCTTTGGGCATTGCCGTGAACTGTACTCTATAAGTGAAGTAGGTGAGGACCGTTGACGACTGAGCAGCTGAACAGCCTGGTGCGGGAGACGCTCCTGGTGGAGTTCATCGCCCAGCGGGTGGTGGAAAAGCTCCTGGCACGGATGAAGCAGGCTCTGGTGGTCTTTACAGGCTCCAACATCAGTGCCGACCAGGCGCTGGAGGCCATGGGCCGCCTGCGAGCCGATGGCTTCACCTTCCGTGTGCTGCTCTCCAACAGTGCGGCCAGTCTGCTGAATGTGGAGGCCATCCGCTCCGTGCTGGAGCCGGAGGAGCTGTGGATCGGCACACCGGACGATACCCCCGAGGCGCTGACCGCCCGGTATGACACCATCATTGTCCCGGCGGCCACCGTCCGCACCACCGCCCATGTGGCGGCCTGCATGGCGGATACACCGGCGGCGGCGGTGATTCTGGACGGCCTGATGCGGGGGAAAGACGTGATTCTGGCTACCGACGGATGCTGTCCGGATCACAGCGAACGGGCCAGACGGGGTTTCCGCATGGCGGAGCCTCTGAAGCAGACCCTGCGCAGCCATCTGGAGACCTTGCAGTCCTATGGGGCGCGCCTGACCTCGGCAGAGCGGCTGGACGAGGCGGTGAAAAAGGCCCTCCGGAAACGGTTTACCCCCGGCGAAAGCAGCAAAAAGCCCTCCAAGGCCCAGGCTGCACCGGCAGGGGAGATCCGGCTGAGCGGTCATGTGATCGGCGGACAGCAGATGGTCACCTGTCCCTCCAACAGTACCGTGTGGGTGGAGTCCCATGCGCTGGTGACACAGCTGGCGGCTGACGACGCCCGCCGCCGGGGCATCACCATCCGAAAAGACACGGAAAGCAGGTGACACTATGTATTTGGGAAGAGTGATCGGGACCGTTGTCTCCACCAGCAAAAACGAGCAACTGGTGGGCATGAAGCTCCTGGTTGTAGAAAAGCTGACCGAGCGCCTGGAGCGGGCAGGCACCAGTGAGGTTGCCGTGGACTCCGTAGGCGCAGGGGTTGGTGAAGTTGTGATCGTCTGCAAGGGCAGCTCCGCCCGCTATGTCTTTGGAAAGGGCGAAGCGCCGGTGGATACCTCCATTGTAGGCATCGTGGATACAGTTGAGGTGGGCTGATGGCAAACTTATACACCAAAACCGGCGATAAGGGCCAGACCAGCCTGGTAGGGGGTACCCGGGTCAGCAAGGACAGCCCCCGGGTGGAGTGCTACGGCACCATCGACGAGGCCAACTCCATGCTGGGGCTGGCCTACGCCCAGACAGACCGGGATTATATCCGTACCACCCTCCACACCATCCAGGGCAGGCTCTTTTCTCTGGGTGCCGAGCTGGCCAGCGACGAAGTGGGCATGGCCAGGCTGAAGGGTACCATTTCCGAGGAGGATGTGGCCTTTCTGGAGCAGGTGGTGGATACCTGTACCGAAACTACCGGCAGACAGACCCACTTTGTGATACCAGGTGTGGACCCCTGTTCTGCCGCCCTCCATGTGGCCCGCACCATCGTGCGGCGGGCCGAGCGGCACATTGTCTCCATGGCACAGGAATATCCGGTGCGGGAGGTGGTGGCCCGCTATGTCAACCGCCTGTCCGACGCCATTTACGCCCTGGCCAGACTCCAGGAGGATCTGGTGCAGGAAGCGCAGCTGCGGGAAAAGGTGACTGCCGCCGTGCGGCAGCAGCTGGCCCAGGGCCAGCCCGGCCAGCTGCCCCCGTTTTCTCTGGCCTCCCTCCAGCAGATGGCCCGGCGGGCTCAGGAGAAGGCAAGCCAGATGGGGGTACCCGTGGTGTTTGCCGGCGTGGATCAGGGCGGTAATCTGGTGCTCCTCCAGCGGATGGAGGGCGCCCTTCTGGCAAGCGTGGAAATTGCAACCGGGAAGGCCTACACGGCCAGCGCCCTGAAGATGCCCACCCATGAGCTGGGGCAGGCAGCGGGACAGAACGGACCGCTGTACGGCATTGAAACGGCGGTTCCCGGCAAGATCGTTCTGTTCGGCGGCGGCTTCCCCTATGTGGTCGACGGGGAAGTGGTAGGCGGTATCGGTGTTTCCGGCGGTACCGTGGAGCAGGACATGGAGATCGCACGCTGGGCAATGTCCCTGTAAGGAGGAAAAAAGCCATGAACATTGACGAAACTTTGGTCGAGTCCATTGTAAAAAAGGTACTCGCCCAGCTAGAGGAGGAAAAGCCCCAGGAGTGCGGCGCTGTAGCCTGCGGCGGCGAGTGGGGCGTGTTCAAGACCATGGACGAGGCGATCAACGCTGCTGTGGCAGCCCAGCAGGAATATCTGGGCCGCTCCATGCACGAGAGAGCCAAGTATATCCAGGCCATCCGGGACGTGGTGCTGGATCAGGAAAATCTGGAGTACATCTCCCGCAAGGCCGTGGAAGAGACCGGCATGGGCGGCTATGAATACAAGCTGGTGAAAAACCGCCTGGCCGCTGTCAAGACACCCGGCATTGAGGATCTGACCACCGACGCCATGAGCGGCGACGACGGCCTGACCCTGGTGGAGTACTCCCCCTTTGGCGTCATCGGCGCCATTACCCCCACCACCAACCCCACAGAGACGGTGATCTGCAACTCCATCGGGATGCTGGCTGCCGGCAACGCCGTGGTGTTCAGCCCCCATCCCCGGGCCAAGGAGGTTTCCCTCCACCTGATCCGGCTCATCAACAAGGCTCTGGCGGTGGCAGGCGCCCCCGAGAACCTGGTGGTAACGGTGGCGGAGCCTTCCATTGCCAACACCAACGCCATGATGAACCATCCCAAGGTGCGCATGCTGGTTGCCACCGGCGGCCCCGGCATTGTAAAGACGGTGCTGTCCAGCGGCAAGAAGGCCATCGGCGCCGGCGCCGGCAATCCCCCCGTGGTGGTGGACGAGACTGCCGACATTGAGAAGGCGGCCAAGGACATTGTGGACGGCTGCTCCTTTGACAACAACCTGCCCTGTATTGCAGAGAAGGAAATCATTGCGGTGGATTCCGTGGCCGATTACCTGATCTTCAATATGAAGAAGCACGGCGCCTACGAGGTGAAGGACCCGGCGGTCATCAACAAGCTGGTCAGCCTGGTCACCAAAGAGGGCAAAAGCCCTGTCACCGACTATGTGGGCAAGAGCGCCAAGTACATCCTGGAGCAGGTTGGCATCAGCGTAGGGGATGAGGTCAAGATCATCCTGATGGAGACTACCGAGGACCATCCCTTTGTGCAGGTGGAGCTGATGATGCCCATTCTGCCCCTGGTGCGGGTACCCGACGTGGATCAGGCCATTGAAATGGCCATCCGTGTGGAGCATGGCAACCGCCACACCGCCATGATGCACTCCCGCAACGTGGAGAAGCTGACCAAGATGGCCAAGCTGATCCAGACCACTATTTTCGTAAAGAACGGCCCCTCCTATGCCGGCATCGGCGTAGGCGGCGAGGGCTACACCACCTTTACCATCGCCGGTCCCACCGGAGAGGGCCTGACTTCCGCCAAGTCCTTTGCCCGTCGGCGCCGCTGCGTACTGGTAGGCGGTATGGACGTACGATAAAACGGAGGTTTGGGCCATATGCAAGAAAATCTCATCGGCCTGGTGGAACAGGCTGGGGTCGTGGGGGCTGGCGGCGCCGGATTTCCCACCCATGTAAAGCTGAAGGCCCAGGCAGATACGGTCATCATCAACGGGGCAGAGTGTGAACCTCTGCTCCGGGTGGATCAGCAGCTGATGGCCGCACAGGCCGGTCAGCTGCTGGAGGCCCTGGACCTGCTGGTGGAGCAGGTAGGTGCAAGCCGGGGCGTGGTGGCGCTCAAGAAGCATTACCACGCTGCGGTGGAGGCCCTGGAGCGGGAACTGCCTGCCCACCCCAAGCTGTCCGTCCATAAAATGGGAGGGTTCTATCCCGCCGGAGATGAGCAGGTCATCGTCTATGAGGTGACCGGGCGCATCGTGCCGGAGGGGGGGATTCCCCTGAATGTGGGGGTGGTGGTCAGCAATGTGGAAACCGCCCTCAACGTGCTGGCTGCGGTGCGCAGCCAGACCCCTGTCACTGAGAAGTATGTCACAGTCACCGGTGCGGTGCGCACACCAAAGACCGTAAAGGTACCCCTGGGCGTTACGGTGGCCCAGCTGCTGGCTCTGGCCGGCGGCCCCACGGCAGAGCGCTACCAGGTGGTCAACGGCGGGCCCATGATGGGCAAGGTAGTGTCCACCGACAGTGTCGTGACCAAAACCACAAAAGGTCTGATTGTGGTGCCGGAAGGACATTCCCTGCTGAACAGCCTCAACCGCAGCGTTCCCCAGATGCTGCGGGATGCCGGGGCAGCCTGTATGCAGTGCTCCCTGTGCTCGGAGGTCTGTCCCCGTGGTCTGCTGGGCCACCGCATTCAGCCCCATAAGATGATGCGCCTTGCGGCGTACGGATCCCTGTGTGATTCCAGTTATACCCCCATGAACGCCTATCTCTGCTGTGGCTGCCGCCTGTGCGAGTATGCCTGCGTGATGGGCCTGCAGCCCTGGAAGCTGAACAATATGCTCAAGGGTGAGATGGGCAAAAAAGGGGTACGCAATTCCCTCCACGAGCAGCCCCAACAGGCCGCTCCCTTCCGCCAGTTCAAGCGCTATCCGGTCCACAAGCTGATTCAGCAGCTGGGCCTGAGCGCCTATGACGTACCTGCTCCCATGGAGGAGGTAGCGCTCCACTGCCAGACGGTCACCCTCCCCCTGAGCCAGGGTGTGGGTGCTCCCGCCCAGCCGGTGGTCAGGGAAGGCGATCGGGTTGAACGGGGTGTGCTCATCGCAGCCATTCCCGAAGGAAAGCTGGGGGCCAACCTCCATGCCAGTATTTCAGGTACTGTGACGGCTGTGAACGAAACTGCGATTGTCATTGGGCAATAGAAAAGAGAGGTATTGTTTATGGATATGTTCGCTCTGATTGCTGCTTTTGGCGGAGGCGTGATTGGCGCATACATGGGCGCTCTCCCTTCCTTTATCATGACTGGTATCTTTGCCCTGGTGGGCAGCATCCTCACCGCAGCAGGCGCTACTACTGATATTGCAGTGAATATACTGGCATTTGGTTCCTTTGTGGGTCCCCACATTGCCTTTGCCGGCGGCGTGGCCGCCGCTGCTTATGCCGGGAAGAAGGGCAAGCTGTCCTCCGGCACGGACATCGTTTCCTCCCTCAACGGCCTGGGCGAGCCTGACGTGATCGCTGTAGGCGGCATCTTCGGCGTACTGGGCTTCCTGGTCAACTACGGCATCAGCCAGCTGCCCGTCATCGGCAACAGCGGCCCTGCCACCACCGACCTGCCCGGAATTACCGTGTTCATCCTGGCTGTGATCACCCGCCTGGTATTCGGCAGCACCGGTCTGACCGGCAAGTACACCGGCACTGGCAAGCGGGAGTGGTACTCCAGCGGCAAGGGCTTTGTCTACAATGCGCTTCTGGGCGCAAGCATCGGCATCGTGGTCAGCTGCCTGGCTATGGTCTTCTTCAAGAGCGGCAACGCAGCGGCCTTCGCCATCTTCCCCATCATCTGCTTTGGCTTTGCCGCCACCAGCCTGATCTTCACCCAGACCGGCTTTGCCACCCCTGCAACCCACCACATCTTCCTGCCCTCCGGTCTGGCTGCCTCTGTGGGCATCCTGGCCTGGGGTGAGAGTGGTATTATCCTGGGCGTCCTGTTCGGCATCCTGGGTTCCCTGATGGGCGACCTGGTGGGCAAGAGCCTGAACAGCCACTGCGACACCCACATCGATCCTCCTGCGACTACGATCTTTACGCTGACCATCATCATCAATGCCATTGGCAGCGCAATTATCCCGAAGTAATCCCAGGAATTCTTAGGAAAAGAGGCCTGTTATGGGAAAGTCCATCGGATTATTGGAACTGAAAAGCATCCCTGTGGGGGTGGAGACCGCCGATACCGTGCTGAAGGCGGCCAATGTGGAACTGCTGACAGCCAGTCCTACCTGTCCGGGAAAGTATGTGATCATCATCTGCGGCGCCGTAGGAGCGGTTAAAAGCGCCATGGAGAGCGGACGGCAGGCGGCAGGCATTTATCTGGTGGGCCACCACACCATCAACAACGTGCACGATTCGGTTCCAAGCGCCATCGTTGGAACCACGGAGGTGGAGCGGACAGCTGCCATTGGTATGCTGGAGACCATGACCGCACTGAGTGCCGTACAGGCCGGTGATCTGGCGGCCAAGGCGGCCAATGTGACCCTGATGGAGATCCGCATTGCCAGAGGACTGGGCGGCAAAGGGTTCATCCTGCTGACAGGAGAGGTTTCCGCCGTTCGCTCGGCCATCAAAGCCGCCATGCATCAGCTGGAGGAAACGGGGGATATTATAAGCAGCTGCGTGATTCCGTCCCCTCATCCCGGCCTGATTGAAAAGCTGTCCAGTTAGGAGGTTGTATGCAATGACTGCACAGGATTGCCCGAATTGTCACTATCCCAGCCCCAACAAGGGGAAACAAGAGGAGAAAAAGGTGCCTCAGAGCCTGTACCATGTGCCTGAGAAGGACACCACAGAGGAGTGCGCCCAGTGCTTCTATCAGCCTGAAGTACAGCCCGAGCAGAAAAACGACGACTGCGCCCAGTGCTTCTATCCCTCCGAAGCAGCGGAGGAGAAGAAGGACGACGGCTGCTCTCAGTGCTTCTATCAGCCTGACAAGTAAACTTGAAACCCGTCCCGCCGGCGGCATTGCTCCGGCGGGGCGGGTACATATCAGAAAAGGATGTGGGCTGTGTGGAACGATTGATTGGTAAGAAAGCACCTGAATTTCAGATGCAGGCCCTGGCAGCAGATGGGGAGCATTTTACAAAGGTCAGCCTGTCGGATTATGAAGGGCAGTGGCTGGTGCTCTTTTTTTATCCCATGGACTTTACCTTTGTTTGCCCCCCAGAGCTGACCGCCTTTTCCGACTGCCGGGAGAAATTCCAGCAGGCGGGCGCTCAGCTTTTGTGCGTCAGCACCGACAGCGCCTTTACCCATCTGGCCTGGCAGCGCAACGGCCTGGGCAAGCTGGGATACCCCATGGGGGCTGACCAGACCCTGAAGGTGTGCGCCGACTACGGAGTGCTGCTGGAGGATGAGGGGGTAGCCCTGCGGGGGCTGTTCCTGATTGACCCGGAGCAGAATGTGCGCTATAGTGTGATTCATGACAACAACATCGGCCGCAACCCGGAAGAGGTGCTGCGGGTGCTGGCAGCCCTCCAGACCGGGGGACTGTGCGCCGCCGGCTGGACGGCAGGGGAGGACACCCTCCACCCGGAGGTGCCTGAACAGCTGGAGGAAGTGGGCAAGGCCAAAGATGTGCCGGTACAGATCTATACCATGCCCGCCTGCAGCTACTGCCGCAGTGTGAAGGAATTCCTGCGCACCGTGGGGGTGGACTATCAGGAATTCAATCTGGAGAAGGACAAGGCGGGACAGGCCTTTATGAAAAAGCGGGGCTATACCGGGCTGCCTGTGACCGTCATTGGCGGGGAGGAAATTGTGGGCTACGACATGCCCCGCATCAAGTCTGCGCTGGGCCTGGCCTGACAGGATGAGGTGAATCACGTTGGATATACTGGATTTTGGACGGGTAGAAGAAGGAAAAATGCGCATTGTGCAGGAGATGGTGCCTGGTAAGCAGGTCACCCTTGCCCACATCATTGCCAGCCCGGATGAGATCATCTATCAAAAACTGGGCCTGAACCCCAATGTGGACTATCAGCAGGCTGCCATCGGCATTCTGAGCATGACCCCTTCGGAAATTTCTGTCATTGCCGGGGACATTGCCACCAAAAGCTCCAAGGTGGAAATGGGCTTCATTGACCGCTTCAGCGGCACCCTGATCTTTACCGGCCGCATCTCCAATGTGCAGACAGCCATTTCCGCCATTGTCACCTATTTGAAAAACCATCTTGGCTTTACCATCTGCGAGATTACCAGAACATGAAAAAAATTATTCTTATGGGCCGCAGCGAGTGCGGCAAGACAACCCTGACCCAGGCCCTCAAGGGGGATGTGATCCACTACCACAAGACCCAGTATATCAACCACTATGACGTGGTGATTGATACCCCGGGCGAGTATGCGGAAAATGCCTCCTTGGCCAAGGCCCTGGCCCTGTATACCTATGAAGCCGACGTGGTGGGGCTTTTGCTGAGCGCCACCGAGCCGTATTCCCTCTATCCGCCCTGTGTGACGGCCTGCTGCAACCGGCCGGTCATTGGGATTGTCACCCAGATCGACCATGAGGGGGGCAATCCGGAGCGGGCTCACAACTGGCTGGCTCTGGCGGGATGCAACCCGATTTTTCACGTCAGTTCCTACACGGGAGAGGGTATCTGGCATATTCTCAACTACCTGCGGGAACCGGGGGATGTGCTGCCCTGGGAATCGGAGGAGGAGGCAGAGCAGCCCAGGACGGTGCTCTCCAACAAATACGGCGCCCTTTAAAGACAAGGAGGAGTCCCCTTGGATACCCATCAATTTCTTCTGGCCATGAGCCGGGGGCGGTACCATGAGACAGAGGGGCTGGAAAGCAGCAGCTACTGTGTCTTTACCGCGCCGGTGGAGTTACAGGTCGTCCAGGACAGGATGTATCTGGAGGGGGACAATCTGATCCTGGAGCTGCTCTACGGCCTGCACAATATGCCGGGGGTGCTCCGTCTGCGGCAGGTGGGTACCAATGTGGTGCTGGAAGAGTCCCCCGCAGGCGCCTTTGTCCGCTACCTGGCAGACAAAGAGGTGAAGTACATTGGGCAGCTGATCATGTATGCCCTGCAATTCAAGATCCGGGACCTGTCCGCCTATGTGGAGCAGTGTGCCGGGCAGATGAAGCGCCTGGAAGATGCGCTGGACAACCGGCTGGACAACAGCGGGACCTATCAGCTGCTGGACTTCCGGCGCACCTATACCCA
This sequence comes from uncultured Flavonifractor sp., assembly GCA_944383125.1. Classification (GTDB taxonomy): domain Bacteria; phylum Bacillota; class Clostridia; order Oscillospirales; family Oscillospiraceae; genus Flavonifractor. The sequence continues at coordinate 3,419 of CALWOK010000021.1, read as the reverse complement.
GTGCGGCAACATGGTCATCTCCGTCAAGGAAATTCTGGCCCACATTGACAAGGGATACTATCCCATGCAGATGCAGAACAGCTATGTGCTCCAGGGCCAGGTGATGCTGGAGTTCAAATTCCTGGAGGAGCGGTATGAACTGACCAAAAATACCGTCATCAAGGATTTTGACACCTATACCTCCATCGTCAACAACAACATCAACCGCTCCGCCCGGCTGCTCAGCATCATCTCTCTGGCGGGGGTGACGCTGAACTTCATGTTCGGCAGTCTGCTGGCGGTCAACCCCGTTCTGGGGGTTGTGGGCGGACTGGCCATTGGCGGCCTGTCGGTGGGGGCCGGCATGATGTACCGCACCAACCGGCGGGTGGATCCCCCGCTGGAGGCGGGCAGAGGCCATACTGCCATCGGCTTCCACCGGAAAAAGCTCTCTGCCGGTGGGCCCCATGAACCGGTCATTCCCCCGGAAGAGCGTCAGAATGGATAATCGGATATGCCGTTACAGGAAGCTGTGACGGCATATTCTCATTCAGGCAGGAAATCAAAAGCAAAAAGCAAGGTGAAGGATGTATGGAACGTTTTTGGAAGATTCAGGAGAGAGGAAGTACCCTCAAACGGGAAATTGTAGGGGGGATTACCACCTTTTTTGCCATGGCCTACATTATTTTTGTCAACCCCAACACGCTGTGCGCCAACGTGGGTACCCAGACGGAGCCTTTTTTCCCCGCCATGCCGGAGGAGCTGTGGGGACCGGTGCTGGTAGCCACCTGTGTGTCGGCGGCCATCGGCAGTTTCCTCACGGGGCTGCTGGCCAACGTACCCTTTGCCCAGGCGCCGGGGATGGGGCTGAACGCCTTTTTTACCTATACGGTCTGTCTGGGCATGGGCTATACCTGGCAGGAGGGGCTGGCCATTGTGCTGTTAAGCGGCCTGCTCTTTCTGGCCATTGCGGTATCCCCTCTGCGCAAAAAGCTGATTGAATCCATTCCTGACTTCCTCAAACATGCCATTGCGGCAGGCATCGGACTGTTCATTGCCTTTATCGGGCTGCTGAATGTGGGTCTGATCTCCATCAGCGGGGCAGTACCCGCCCTGCAGCTGTCCATGGTGGTGGATGGACAGCGGATCTGGAATACCCAGGGACTGCTTACCCTGGTGGGACTGCTGATCACCGCCCTCCTGATGATTTTTCAGGTGCGGGGTGCGGTGGTGATCGGCATTCTTGCCACCACCTTGCTGGGGCTGCCTGTGGGCGTCACCCAGATTCCCCAGCACATTACCATGGAGCATGTGAACCTGGCGCCGGTGTTCTTCCAGCTGGACTTGCAGGGCGTCTTTACCAAGGGGCTGCTGCCCCTGCTGACGGCAGTGATCAGCTTTGCCATTGTGGACTGCTTTGATACTCTGGGCGCTTTGGTGGGCCTGTCGGGCAATACCGGTCTGGAGGACAAGGAGAGCAGAGGGGACCGGGTCATGATTGCAGATGCCATGGCCACCTGCTGCGGGGCCTGTGTGGGTACCTCCACCGTCACCACCTTTGCAGAGTCCTCTACCGGCATTGCGGAGGGGGCACGCACCGGATTCAGCTCCATGGTGGTGGGTGTGCTCTTCCTGTTTGCCGTCTTTCTGGCCCCGGTGGCGGGCATCATTCCTGCGGCGGCCACCGCTCCGGCCCTGATTATTGTGGGTGTGCTTACCATGCGCAGTGCCGCCTCCATTGCCTGGGATGATCTGGAGAGCGCCATCCCCGCCTTTCTCACCATTGCAGTGATGCCCTTTGCCTACTCCATCTCGGACGGGATTGCCTTTGGACTGATCAGCTTTATCCTCATCAAGGTGATCCGGGGCAAGGGACGGGAAGTGCCTGCCCTGAGCTATGGAATTGCGCTGGTCTTTTTGTGCAAATATCTGCTGGGCAACTGGAGCCTGGCATAAAGGCCGGCTGCATAGGATGGAGACGCTCTGCATACCCTAGCATCGGGTGATTGCAGATGAAAGCCATTCCATGGAAAACGTATGCCCTTTGGGTGCTTCTGACCGAAGCAGTGGGAATGCTCTCCGGCTGGCTGACCCGGGAGGGCGTCCAGATTTACAGCCAGACCATTGTACAGCCGCCCTTGTCTCCGCCTGGAGCGGTCTTTCCCATTGTGTGGGGGATTCTCTTTGCGCTGATGGGAATTGGAGGGGCCAGGATTGGTCTGGCGCCCCCCTCGGCCCTTCGTACCAAAGCTCTGATTTTGTACGGGGTTCAGCTGGCCTTCAACTTTTTCTGGAGCATCCTCTTTTTCAACCTCCAGCAGTTCGGCTTTGCCCTGCTGTGGCTGGCGGTGCTGTGGGGCTTGATTTTGTGGATGATGGTTACTTTTTACAGAATTGACCCCCTGGCCGCCTGGCTCCAGGTACCCTATGTGCTGTGGGTGAGCTTTGCGGCCTATCTCAACTTCGGTGTGTGGACCCTCAATTCCTGAGGACCGGCAGGAAATAAAGGCTGTTGCAGTAGAAATGCAACAGCCTTTTTCTTGTGGAATTTGGCGCATCAGATACTTTTAAAAAATTTTTAGTTACTTTTGAGAAAATCAATGGTATAGTGTATCCAGTATAAACGAGACAGGAGGTCTGCTGATGGAATTGGGATGGATTGGGCAGGAGAGCCTGCCGGTATTCCGCTCTCTCCTGCTGCCTCAGGTGGCAGAGGCCATGGAACGGAAAGAGGCGGTGACTGCCCTGGGCATTGCCGCAGACAGGCTGGCGGTGGGCGCTCTGGCCTGTCACATTGAGGGGGAACGCTGTGTGGTGGACTCTCTCTATGTGGCCCCCGACTACCGCCGCCAGGGGGGCGGCCGTATGCTTCTGGAGGGGCTGAAGGGGCTGCTGACAGGCGGCCCGGCGGTCCATGGAATCTGGATTGACTACACGGCAACGCTGCCGGAGCATGAGGCCATCGGGCCCTTTCTGACTGCCATGGGATTTTCCACTCTGGAGGATCAAGAGGAGAACATCTATTTTACCACACTCTCTCACGCCGCCGACAGCGCCTTCTTTGGGGCTGATGGGGAGGCGGAGGCCGGTGTTCTCCCCTTTGCCCAGATTCCCAGGATTTACCTGTCCATGGCGGGCAAGCGGGCCTTGCAGGAGGGGGTCCCTCTGCCTCAGGATGGGTTGGACAGCCCTGAGATGGAGCGGGATGTGAGCACCGGGCTGGTGCGGGACAAGGCGGTGCAGGCCTTTGTGGCCTTTGACCACTCCTGCTGCGGCCACCTGACCCTCTCCTGCGCCTGGAGCGGCGGGGAGGGTCCGGCTGTGCTGGCCGGCCTGCTGAAACAGTCCTATCAGCAGGCCAGGGAGAAATATCCTGCCCATACGCCGCTGGCGGTACAGGCTGTAACCCCCACAGCAGCTGCATTGATCCGGAAGCTGCT
>CALWOK010000020.1 GCA_944383125.1 uncultured Flavonifractor sp. | reverse complement strand
ATGAAATTGTTTGACTTTGACGGCACTTTGGTAGACTCCAACGGAGTGTGGGAGGGGGTGGGCAACACCTTTCTGGCCCGTCACGGGCTCACCCCCACCCGGGAGTACAACGAGAGGGTAGGCCATGCGATTTTTCCCCTGGCAGCCCAGTTTACTGTGGATTACTACCATCTGGACCTGACTCCCGAGGAAATCATGGCGGAGTGGACCGAACTGGGCCGGGATGCCTATCTCTATGACGTACCGCTGAAAGAGGGTGCAGCAGCTTATCTGGCCCAATGTGCAGGTGAGGGGGAAGAGCTGGTACTCCTCACTGCCTGTGTGCCCGAATTCTGCAAGGCTGCTATGGAGCGGCTGCACATCACGCACTATTTTGGGGAGCTAATTTTTGTCCAGGAGCTGGGCCTGCTGAAAAAAGACCCGTCTACCTACGACCATATTTTGCGCAAGCTGGGGGTCAAGGCGGAGGCCTGTTCCTTTTATGAGGACTCCCCCGGGGCCTGCGCCGCCGCCCGGGAGGCCGGCCTGACGGTGACCGGCGTTTACGATCCCTTCTACGCCCACTATGAGGAGGCGCTGAAGAAAACCTGCCACCGGTATATCCACAGTTTTACCGAGCTGCTCCATCCCTGATTACACGCCGTCTTTCAAGCGTGAGGAAGGGCTCAAGCCCTTTCCTCACGCTTTTTCCATATACTGCGCCGCCGATTTCAGCATCAGCTTTTTGGTGCCTACTTTGTCAAAGGCAATCTCCACCAATGCGTCCCCGCCCATGGGAGTCAGCTTGGTAATGAGTCCTCCCCCAAAGGCCTTGTGCCGGACAGAATCCCCCACCCGGAAGCCTCCTCCCGGAGCACTTCCCTGAGAGGCGCCCGGAGCAGGCGTGGCTTTGGGCGTACTCATTCCCATAGAAAAACCGTGGTCAAAGGTACGGCGTACCGGAGCGGTACGGCGGGCGGGTTTCTCTCCCTCCTTCCGTTCTCCATAGGGCAGGCGGCCCGACTTTTCCACCAGTTCGGGAGGAATCTCTCCCAAAAAGCGGGAGGGCCGGTTGGCGTTGGTACGGCCGAAGAGCATCCGCTGGGAGGCACAGGTCATGTACAGCTTTTCCTTGGCCCGTGTCATGGCCACATAGCACAGCCGCCGCTCTTCCTCCATTTCCTCCGGCTCTCCAATGGCCCGGATGCCGGGGAAGATGACATCTTCCACGCCTACCACAAAGACCACCGGGAACTCCAACCCCTTGGCGGAGTGCATGGTCATCATTACCACGCAGTCCTCCTGAGCGTCATGGCTGTCCAGATCGGTATACAGGGCAATCTCATCCAAAAAGCCCGCCAGACTTGACTCTTCCGGGGCGTTTTCCAGGTAGTTCTGAATGGAGGAAAGCACCTCGTTTACGTTTTCCAGCCGGGTACGGTCCTCAATGGTGTTTTTCTGCTGGAGCATGGCGGCATAGCCGGTGCGCTGCACCAGCTCCTCATAAAACTGGGGCAGGGGCAGTTCTTTGGACAGCCGGCCCAGCTCCTCCATCAGCTCGGCAAACTGGCCCAGCTTGGGGGCGGCCTTGGCCAGCTCCTCCCACTGGCGGGGACGGCTCACCACCTGCCACAGGGACAGGCCCTCCTGCTGTGCAATGGCCTGAGCCCGCTCAATGGTGGTAGCGCCGATGCCCCGGGGCGGATTGTTGATGATGCGGGTCAGGCGCAAATCGTCGTTGGGGTTGTTGATGACGCTAAGGTAGGCCACCATATCCTTGACCTCTGCCCGGTCAAAGAAGCGGATGCCGCCAATGATGCGGTAGGGGATGCCGTTGCGCTTAAAGGCCTGCTCCAGCTGGTTGGACTGGGCATTCATCCGGTAGAGCACCGCATGGTCCTTCCAGCGCCGCTGGGCAGAATAGCCCGCCAGAACCTGGGCCGCCACAAACTGGGCCTCGTCGTGCTCATTTGTGGCGGTATAGCACTGGATTTTGTCCCCCTGCTGGTGCTCCGTCCACAGTTCCTTGCCCTTGCGCCCCTCGTTGTTTTTGATGACAGCGTTGGATGCCTCCAGAATGGTCTTGGTGGAGCGGTAATTCTGCTCCAGGCGAATGACTCTGGCCCCTTTGTACTGCTGCTCAAAGGAGAGGATATTTTCAATGGTGGCCCCCCGGAAGCGGTAGATGGACTGGTCGTCATCTCCCACCACACAGATATTCTCATATCCCCCCGCCAGGGTAGAGGCCAGCAGGTATTGCAGGTTGTTGGTGTCCTGGTACTCGTCGATGAGTACATAGCGGAATTTTTTCTGATAATACTGTCTGACATCCTCATAATTCTGGAGCAGCCGGACGGTGTCCAGAATGATATCGTCAAAGTCCAGGGCGTTGGCCTCTTTCAGGCGGCGCTCATATTCCACATAGATCTTGGCCATTTTGATGAGCCGGAAATCCCCGCTTTTTTCGCACTGGGCCAGGTAATCCGCGCCTGACAGCATGGCGTCTTTGGCCCGGGACAGATAGCCCAGGACAGTGCGGGCAGCAAAGGTCTTTTCGTCCAGATTCAATGCCTTTACAACGTCCTTGACCACCCGCTCGGAGTCGGCGGTGTCGTAGATGGTAAAGGAGCGCTCAAAACCCAGCCGGTCAATACCCCGCCGCAGGATGCGCACACAGGCAGAGTGGAAGGTGGAGGCCCAGATGTCCGCAGCAGCCGGTCCCAGCATCCGCTCCAGCCGTTCCTTCAGCTCGCCGGCGGCCTTATTGGTAAAGGTAATGGCCAGAATAGACCAGGGAGCCGCCGGGTCCAACCGGCACAACCGCTCCTGCTCTTCCTTCCGGGCAGGGTCCGGATTTGCCGCATAGGCCTCCAGAAAGGCCAGGTCTTCCGGTGTGACCCACTGGGGCACCTCATCACAGTCGGCCCCCCGTCCGTACTTCATCAGATTGGCAATGCGGTGGATCAGCACGGTGGTCTTTCCGCTGCCAGCCCCCGCCAGCAGCAGCAGGGGGCCTTCGGTAGCCAGGGCAGCCCGGCACTGTTCTCCGTTCAGATTGCCGAAGTCCCGCTGGATGGCCGCCCGGCGGGCCTTACAAAAGCGCAGTTGCTCTTCCTGATTCAACATCATAGGTTCCAATCTCCTTGGTAGTGGTGGAGCCGCCCACAAGTGGACGGCTCCTGTTGATATCTTTATTGTATCCAAAACCACCTTCCAGGTCAACCACCCCCGGCGGAATCTTTTCCCCCGCCCAAACTGATGGGTGACAGGGCGGTCTGCCTGTGCTATGATAAATTTCCCGTCATATCATCAGAAAGGATGTGGAAGCATGCGGCATTATGTCTTTCGCTCTCCCCGGCTGGGTTTTTTGGCGGCCTCTCCCGCCTTGGCAAGCCCGGCAGCCGCCTTTTACCGCCGCAACCGGACAGCCTTTGCCCCCTTTGATCCGGAGAAAGAGGACTCCTTTTTTACACCGGAGGGACAGAGCGCCCTGCTGCAAGGGGATATGGAACAGGCGGAGCGGGATATGCGCTACCGCTTCTTTGTGGTGCAGCCCCGGCATCCGGGCAAAATTGTGGGGATGTTCTGTCTGGACTGCGTCATCCGGGGGGCCTTTCAGTCCTGCTTTCTCTCCTATAAAACCGACCATACCCTGTGGAATCAGGGATACGGCTCTGAGGGAATTGCTGCCCTGTCGGCGTGGGGCTTTCGCAATCTGCACCTCCACCGGATCGAAGCCAACATCATGCCCCGCAACCTGCCCTCCCGCCGGGCAGCGGCCAAGGCAGGCTTTGTGGAAGAAGGCTTGTCCCGGCACTATCTGAACATCAACGGCATATGGGAGGATCACATCCATATGGTACGCATCAACAGCGAGGAGGATGGAGCATGAATCACCAAAAAGGAAAAACCTTCACCAGCTCCCTGGGATTTGTGCTGGCAGCGGTGGGTTCCGCTGTGGGCATGGGCAATATATGGCTGTTTCCCTACCGGGTGGGACAGTATGGGGGCGGTGCCTTTCTGATCCCCTATTTTCTCTTCGTCGCCCTGTTCAGCTATGTGGGACTGTCGGGGGAATTTGCCCTGGGCCGGCACACCGGCACCGGGCCTGTGGGTTCTCTGGATCATATTTTGAAGGAGCGGGGCAAGAAGGGCGGCAAGTTGCTGGGGCTCATCCCTCTGCTGGGAGTACTGGGCATCGCCATCGGCTATTCGGTGGTGGTGGGCTGGGTCCTGCGCTATACCGCCGGAGCGGTTACCGGCTCCATTCTGTCAGGCAACAGCCAAGCGTTTTTTGACAGTGTCGCCGTTCCCTTCGGCTCCATTCCCTGGCATGTGGCTGCTGTCGCTCTTACGGTGGTCATTCTGGTGCTGGGGGTGGCCTCCGGCATTGAGAAACTGAGCAAGTTCATGATGCCCGCTTTCTTTCTCCTCTTTCTCATCATTGCCATCCGGGTCTCCTTTTTGCCTGGGGCGGTGGAGGGCTATCTCTACCTGCTCCGGCCCGACTGGAGTTATCTGCTCAACCCGGAAACCTGGGTAATGGCCATGGGACAGGCTTTTTTCTCCCTGTCCATCAACGGGGCCGGTATGCTGATTTACGGCAGCTATATGCGCAAAAGCGAAAACATCTTGCGCCATGCGGGAGCTACCGCCCTGCTGGATACTCTGGCCGCCCTGCTGGCCGGCTTTGCCATCCTTCCCGCCGTCTTTGCCTTTGGCATTGACCCCACCAGCGGTCCCTCCCTCATGTTTGTCACACTGCCCCAGGTATTCGCACAGATGCCCGGGGGTCAGCTTTTTGCGTTCCTGTTCTTTTTGTCGGTATTTTTTGCCGGGATTACCTCTCTGATGAATATGCTGGAGGTATGCGGCGAGGCCCTTAGCTCCACCGCAAAGCTCTCCCGCACCCATTCCACTCTGGTGGTAGGCGCTGTTGCCCTGCTGCCCGGCCTTTTCCTGGAATCCCTGTCGGGCATGGGCAGCTGGATGGATCTGATTACCATCTATGTGTCCCCCTTCGGCGCTTTGCTGGTGGCACTGCTGCTCTATTTTGTCCTTGGTCCCGGCCGGGTACGGGAGGAGCTGGCCCTGGGCGCACCCAGAAAACCGGGAATATGCTTTGATTTTATTGCCAGAGGGTATGTCCTGGTGGCTGCCGCTGTATGGGTCCTTGGGATTTACTACGGCGGCATTGGCTGAGCATACAGCAAGGGCCTGCTGCAAAAAGTTGCAGCAGGCCCTTTCAGGCTCCTCCGGCGAGCCAGTGCTGGAATTGCTCCCACAGCTCGATGGCTTTGAATTTGACCACATATCCCTCACTTTCTCCGGTGATAAGAGAC
>CALWOK010000019.1 GCA_944383125.1 uncultured Flavonifractor sp. | reverse complement strand
CAGACGGCGGCGGTTTTGAGAAAGAAGGGGTCTGTTTGCACACCCTTCGATTGAACGCTGACCAGGTGGAGGAGGGAGCGGCCATCCTCCAGCGGGGAGGCCTTCTGGGGATTCCCACCGAGACGGTATACGGCCTGGGAGCCAACGGCCTGGATGGTCAGGCGGTGGCCCGGATTTTTGCGGCCAAGGGCCGTCCTCAGGACAACCCCCTGATTCTGCACATTCCCTCGGTCAGCTGGCTGGAGCGGTACTGTGAGGACATCCCGGCCGCTGCCTATACCCTGGCGGAGCGGTTCTGGCCCGGCCCTCTCACCATGATTCTGAAGCACAAGCCTGTGGTACCACAGGAAGTGACCGCCGGACTGGACACAGTGGGGATGCGCTGCCCGGCCCATCCGGTATGCCGGGCCATCCTCACCGCCGCCGACCTGCCGGTGGCGGCCCCCTCGGGCAATACCTCGGGCCGTCCCAGCCCCACCAACATGGCAGACATGCTGGAGGACATGGACGGCAAAATTGACGGCATTGTGGACGGCGGCCCCTGTCAGGTGGGGGTGGAATCCACCATCATTGACCTGACCCTTTCCCCGCCCCGGCTGCTGCGACCCGGCGGGGTGACGTTGGAACAGCTGGAGGAGGTTCTGGGGGAGGTAGAGGTGGACCCGGCTGTGACCCGGCTCATGGGGGCGGGGGAGCAGCCCAGAGCGCCCGGTATGAAATACCGCCACTATGCCCCCAAAGCGCCGGTAACGGTGGTCCAGGGGGTACCGGCAGACGGGGCCAGGTACATCCGCCGCCATCTGGCAGACCAGGATGGCGTGATCTGCTTCAACGAATTTGTCCCCCTGTTTGAGGGCCATCCCGTGGAACCTATTGGCCCTGTAAACGACCCGGAAGAGCAGGCCCGCAGGGTATTTGACGCCCTGCGCTACTTTGACGGAACGGACGTGACCCATATCTGGGCCCAGTGTCCCCATACGGCGGGGATTGGCCTGGCTGTGACCAACCGGCTGAGCAAGGCGGCAGGGTTTCACATTGTCCAGGCAGAACAAGACTGAATCAAGATGGCTGCCGGCGGCGGCCATCTTTTTTAAAAAATTTTTTTGTGCGGGTGAATGGATTGGCATTCCTCAGTCGTATATAGGGTGAGGTTACAAAACCACATTGTATTTGACAGGAGGAATTGTTATGAAGAAGATTTGGAAGGGTACTATCGCAGCTGCACTGGTTCTGAGTGTTGCCGCTACCACCGCCTTTGCTGCCGGCGGCTGGCGCAGCCACAGCAGCAGCTATCGTTGGAGCGGTTGTCAGGGTGCATATTGCGGAACAAATTATGTGGATGCCAATGGGGACGGCATTTGTGACAACCGGGGGACCGGCTGGGGCCGGAATTACCTGGATGCCAACGGCGATGGTGTCTGTGACAACTGGGGTACCGGCATGGGGAGCGGCTATACAGATGCCGACGGAGACGGTGTCTGTGACTATCTGGGCACCAATTCGCTGTGGAATCTGGGCAGAGGACACTGCGGCCGCTGGTAAGGCAGGCAAATTCCCGGTAAAAATCCGGGCGGAAAAAGAGGGAATGCAATGCGGGGGGAAGAGGAGACCGACCTGGCCATCCGGCGGTACGGAGATATGGTCCGGCGGCTGTGTATGATCCATCTGAAGCATGAGGCGGATACCCAGGATATTTTTCAGACCGTGTTCCTGAAGTATCTTCTCTACCAAGGGGAATTTGAGAGTGAGGAACATGAGAAGGCATGGATGATCCGGGTGACCCTGAACGCCTGCAAGGATTTGCTCAGGAGCTTTTTCCGCAGCCGGACGGTGCCGCTGGAGGAGCTGACCAATTATGCCCACCAGCTGACGGATGACAACCGGGAGGTGCTGAATGCGGTATTGGCCCTGCCTCAAAAGTACCGGGATGTGATCTATCTTCACTACTATGAAGGCTATACTGCACCTGAAATTGGCCGGATTCTGGGCAGAAAGGTCAACACGGTTTATACCGACCTGACCCGGGCCAGGGAACGGCTGCGGGCCATGCTGGGGGGTGATGGGGATGGATAAGAGGATCCGTCAGGCATTTGATCAGATTCAAGCCGGGGAAGCATTAAAAGAACAGACCAGCGCATACTTGGAACAGGTCAGAGCCAGAGGGAGAAGCAGTGCTGTCCGTCCCTGGCTGGCGGCGGCAGTGGCCTGCCTGGTGCTGATGATCGCGGGGATTGGCGGCTATCAGGTTTACTTTACCCCCACCTCGGTGCTCAGCATTGAGATCAACCCCTCTGTAGAACTGGGCATCAACCGCTTTGACAAGGTGGTGACGGTGCAGGGGTACAATGAGGACGGGCAGGCCCTGGCGGACAGTCTGGATTTACGGTTTCTGGACTATCAGCAGGCATTGGAACAGCTGATCGCCAGCCAGAGCATTGCCAACCGTCTGGAGCAGGGGGAGATACTCTCCATTACCGTGGTGGGGGAGGACGCCTCCCAGAGCAGCCGGCTGCTGGCAGGGGCCAGGGCCTGTACGGCCGGACAGGAAAACATCCAGTGCGGCCATGGTGACGTCCAGATCCTGGAGGAAGCCCACCATGCGGGGCTGTCCATGGGGAAATACCAGGCATTTCTGGCCCTTCAGGCGCTGGACCCCACCGTTACCCCTGAAGCGGTCTACGGCCTTTCCATGGGGGAGATTCAGGACTGGATTGCCCGCCTGGAGGAGAAGGCGGACAGCACCGCCCAAACCGGCCAGGCCGGTCAGACCACCCATGGCAACGGACAAGGACACCGCCACGGGTGGGAAACCCATGAATAAGCAAAGAAAAAGACCGCCCCAGGCGGTCTTTTTCTTTGGCTGCATTTGTGGTATACTATGCAGGCCCACAATTTACAAATCGCTCACACACCGGTGGCAGAGTGTGGTATACTAACTGCGGGAGGCGACAGGAATGAAACGCATCGGAATCACCGGCCCCACCGGGGCGGGCAAGACCACCGCTCTACAGGCTCTGGCCCAGCTGGGGGCCTGTGTCATCGACGCAGACCAGGTATACCATGACCTGCTGGCCCACAATACCGCCATGAAAGAGGCTCTGGTGGCCCAGTTTGGGGTGGGGATTCTGGGAGAGGACGGCGCCATTGACCGAAAATCCCTGGGCAATCTGGTGTTTGCCGACCCTGCCGCCCTGACCCGGCTGAATACCATTACCCACACATTTGTGCAGCAGGAAATTGAGGCGCAGATGGCCCAGGCCCAGGCAGCGGGATGCCCTGCCGCAGCCATTGACGCCATTGCCCTGATAGAAAGCGGCATGGGGGAGGTATGTGACGTGGTGGTGGGTGTCCTGGCCCCCAAAGAGGTGCGGATTGGCCGCATCATGGCCCGGGAGGGCCTTTCAGAGGCCTATGCCCGCAAACGGGTGGAGGCCCAGCAGCCGGACCACTTTTACCGCACCCACTGCACCCATATTCTGGAGAACGGGGAGGGCACGCCGGAGGAGTTTCACCAAAAGGCGCTGGCCCTGTTTGGGACATGGATCCCATAATGCTTTGATACAGGAGGAACTGCAACATGGAAGAAAAACAGAAAACCCCCGGAGAGCTGCGGCGGGAAGCCCTGCTCTATCAGCCCAAGAACGGCTATGATCGCCTGCCCAAGGAGGAAGAGGGCGACCTGAACGCATACTGTGAGGATTATAAAAAATTTCTGGACGTAGGCAAGACCGAGCGGGAGTGTGTGGATGAGACCATCCGTCTGGCCCAGCAGCACGGGTTCAAGCCCTTTACCCGTGGCATGGCCCTCAATCCCGGCGACAAGGTATACCGGGTGAACCGGGGCAAGGCAGTCATGCTGGCGGTGATGGGCAGCGCCCCCCTCAGCGAGGGAGTGAACATCGGGGCCGCCCACATTGATGCCCCCCGGCTGGACCTGAAGCCCAACCCCCTCTATGAGGACGCCGAGCTGGCCTTCCTCAAGACCCACTACTATGGCGGCATCCGCAAGTATCAGTGGGTGACCATCCCCCTGGAGCTGCGGGGCGTCATTTCTCTGAAAGACGGCACCACCGTCAAGGTGGCCTTTGGAGCCGAGGCGGACGATCCCCGCTTTACCATTGACGACCTGCTGCCCCACCTGGGAGCGGAGCAGTCCAAAAAGCCCCTGGGGGAGGCCATCCCCGGCGTAAGCCTCAACCTGCTCATCGGCAGCCGTCCCTTTGCCGATGACGAGGGCAAGGACCGGGTGAAGCTGGCAGTGATGGATCTGCTGAACCAGAAGTACGGCATCACCGAGGAGGACTTTATCTCCGCCGAGCTGTCTGCCGTTCCCGCCTTTGGGGCCACCGACATCGGCTTTGACCGGTCCCTCATTGGCGCTTACGGCCATGACGACCGGGTGTGCGGCTTTGCCGCCCTGGCTGCCCTCTTTACCCTGGGTACCCCCCGCCGCACTGCCATCTGTATGCTGGCAGACAAAGAGGAAATTGGCTCTGAGGGCGTGTCCGGTATGCGTTCCGCCGCCTTTGATACCTTCATGAGCGATCTGTGCGACAGCCAGCGGGTGCCTCTGAAGGCCTGCTATGAGAAGTCCTTCTGCCTGTCCGCCGACGTGACCGCCGCCTTTGACCCCAACTTTGCCGAGGTTTATGAGAAGCGCAACAGCGCCCGGGTCAACTACGGCATGGGCCTGTGCAAGTACACCGGCGCCCGGGGCAAGTCGGGGGCCTCCGACGCCTCCGCCGAGCTGGTGGCCTACGTCCGCAAGGTGCTGGACGAGGCCGATGTGGTGTGGCAGATGGCGGAGCTGGGCAAGGTGGACGCCGGCGGCGGCGGCACGGTGGCCGCCTATATGGCCGAGCGGGATATTGACACCCTGGATGCCGGTGTGCCGGTGCTCTCCATGCACGCCCCCTTTGAGACGGTATCCAAGCTGGACTGCTCTATGACCTTCAAGGGAATGAAGGCGGTTTTTGAAGCCTGATTGCCTGGAAACAAAATATCCCCACCCCGGTTTCGGGGTGGGGATATTTACTGCTCAGAACAGGTGAATGGTGGTAATCAGACCGGAGAACACGATGGAAACGGTGGAGCACAGCTTGATGAGGATGTTCAGGGAGGGACCGGAGGTATCCTTGAAGGGGTCGCCTACGGTGTCGCCGATGACGGCGGCCTTGTGGCAGTCGGAGCCTTTGCCGCCGTGGTGTCCCGCCTCAATGTACTTTTTGGCGTTGTCCCAGGCGCCGCCGGCGTTGGACATGAAGACAGCCACCACAAAGCCGGTGACGGTGACGCCGCCCAGCAGACCTACCACAGCCTCAGCCCCCAGAATCAGGCCAACGACAACGGGTACCACAATGGCCAGCAGGGAGGGGAGGACCATCTCATGGAGTGCGCCCTTGGTACACAGGTCCACGCAGGAGGCATAATCGGGGTCGGCCTTGCCCTCCATAATGCCGGAGATTTCCCGGAACTGGCGGCGCACCTCCACCACGATGGACTGGGCGGCCCGCTGTACGCCGCTCATGGTGAGGGCGGCAAAGATAAAGGTAAGCATGGCGCCTATAAACAGGCCAACCAGAACGGCGGGATTGGTGATGGACAGGTCGGGAGCGTGGTCCATCCGGGCCTTTACCACGTCCACATAGGACACCAGCAGGGCCAGGGCGGTGAGGGCGGCGGAGCCAATGGCAAAGCCCTTGCCGGTGGCGGTGGTGGTGTTGCCCAGGGAGTCCAGAGCGTCGGTACGGTTGCGCACCTCTTCGCCCAGGCCGCTCATCTCGGCGATGCCGCCGGCGTTGTCGGCCACGGGGCCGTAGGCGTCGGTGGCCAGGGTGATGCCCAGGGTGGACAGCATGCCCACGGCAGCGATGCCGATGCCGTACAGGCCCTTGGAGAAGGCGGCGTCATAGAGCAGCTGGTCGGCGGTGTTCAGGGAGCCGCCGGCCGCCAGGAAGGACACCACAATGGCGATGCCGATGATGACAATGGGGGCGGCGGTGGACAGCATACCCAGGGAGATGCCGCCGATGATGGTGGTGGCGGCGCCGGTCTCGGTGGAATCGGACAGGCCCTGGGTGGGCTTGTAGGTGTCAGAGGTGTAGTACTCGGTGAAATAACCGATGGCACAGCCGGCCACCAGGCCCGCCAGAATGGCGATGTAGGGACCCCAGGAACCCATGATATAGTAGGTGATGGGGGCGGCGGCAATGGCGGCCAGGACGGCGGCAGTATAGGTACCCTTGCGGAGGGTGGCCAGCAGGGACTTCTGGGTGGCATTCTCCTTGGTGCGGATGAGGAAGCTGCCCAGAACGGAGCAGATCACGCCCACCACGGCACTGACCAGGGGGAGGAGCATGGCGTTCCAGGTCAGATTGTCGGAGGAGTAGGCGGCAGCGCCCAGGGCGAAGGTAGCCAGAATGGAGCCTACATAGGACTCATAGAGGTCAGCGCCCATGCCGGCCACATCGCCCACGTTGTCGCCTACGTTGTCGGCAATGGTGGCGGGGTTGCGGGGGTCGTCCTCGGGGATACCGGCCTCCACCTTGCCCACCAGGTCGGCGCCCACGTCGGCGGCCTTGGTGAAGATGCCGCCGCCCACACGGCCGAAGAGGGCCATAAAGGAGGCGCCCATGCCGAACATCACCATGGTCTGGGCAATCTGGGGGGCGTCAAAGCCGGCAATGTACTTGAGCACATGGAACCAGATGGACACATCCAGCAGGCCCAGGCCCACCACGGTAAAGCCCATGACGGCGCCCGAGGAGAAGGCCACGTTCAGACCACGATTCAGGCTCTCGTGGGCGGCGTTGGCGGTACGGGCGTTGGCAGAGGTGGCAATCTTCATGCCCACAAAGCCGGCCAGGCCGGAATAGATGCCGCCGGTCAGGAAGGCGAAGGGGATAAACCAATTATCCAGCATATTCCCCCAGGCCAGCAAAAGCAAAATGACGAAGACAATGATAAAGATCTTTGCGACAGTGGTATACTGACGCTTAAGGTAGGCGTTAGCGCCTTTACGGATGGATGCAGCCAGTTTCTGCATCAGTTCGGTGCCTTCAGAGAACCTTAGCACCTTTCTTGCCTGGACTACGGCGAAGATTAGGGCCAATACAGCCCCAACTAGACCGAGCCAAAACAGGTTTTCGATCATCTTTCCCAACTCCTTTGATTTTGGAAATCCTTGTAGCACAAGGGTTTCCGGTTTTTTTGGCACCTCTATCATAACGCATAATCCAGTCATTTGGCAAGTATATTCAAAAAAGAAAGCGTCAAATCGAAAGATTTGACGCTTTTGACAAAACTGA
>CALWOK010000018.1 GCA_944383125.1 uncultured Flavonifractor sp. | reverse complement strand
GGCGTTGACCAGACCGGTGTCAATCAGATTCACAATGGCCAGCGTACAGGAACTGAGGGTAATGGGAATGGCCAGCTTGAGCAGATGGGAGAGGATCGTACCGGAGCTGTCGGGTATGTCGCTGGAGGGGGTGCGCTCCTGCTTGTTGGTGCGGATGTGGTTGAAGGCCAGGAAGAGCACCGACAGGATGGAGCCGATGGACACGCCCAGCAGGGCGCCCGAAGCGGACAGGCGGCTTCTCAGGTCTGCATCCGGGATGGCCGAGTTGAGGATGAGAAAGGCCAGGGCAAGGCCCAGGAACATCTTGGAAATGGCCTCAATGACCTGGGAAATGCCGGTGGGTACCATGTTCATGTGGCCCTGGGCGTAGCCCCGGAAGGCAGAGCAGATGCAGGTACACAGCACCGCCGGAGAGAGGGCCAGCACGGCAAAGACCGCCTTCTCGTTTTGCAGCACATAGGTGGCCACAATGGGAGAAAACAGGGACATGCAGATAAAGCTGAACAGGCCCATAAACAGGAAGGCAAAGAAGGCCACCCGGAATACCCGGGCCTTCTGATTCTGGCGGCCCAGGGCGCTGCACTCACTCACCGTCTTGGACAGGGCCACAGGCAGGCCGGCGGTGGAGATGGTGAGGAAAAAGGTGTAGATGTTGTAGGCCGCATTGAAATCGCCGTAAGCCTCGTCGGGCAGCAGGGCGGTCAGCGGGATTTTGTAGATGGCGCCGATGATCTTCACCAGGATGGTGGTGAGGGCCAGAATGGCGGCGGCGCCGTAGAAGGTGTTTTTCTTCTGCTGGTTAGACAAAAATAGGCCCCCTTAATGGTTGTGGAACAGCAGGGGCAGCGCATAGTCTGCCACTTCCCGCCGTACCCGCTCCAGGTCGATGGTGAGGAAGTCCCCATCCTGGTATATGACCTTGCCCCGGGCCATATTCATCACCACATCGCAGCCGTGGGCGGCATAGGCCAAGTTGGAAATCACATTGTGGCAGGGGGTCAGGTTGAGGCGGGAGCCGTCCACCAGAATCAGGTCGGCGTCGTAGCCGCCGTGAATCATGCCGGTCTGGCGGCCCAGGGCCTTGCCGCCGGATACGGTGGCCATTTTCAGGGCTTCCAGGGGGAGCAGGGCCAGGGGGTCGTGATTGGCGCCGTTGTGGAGAATGGCGGCAAACTTCAGATCACTGAAAAAGTCGGTGCAGTTGTTGGAGGAGACACCGTCGGTACCCAGGCACACGTTGACCCCTGCCTGCCGCATGGCGGGAATGGGGGCAATGCCGCTGCCCAGCTTCAGGTTGGAAATGGGGTTGTGAATGCAGGAGACTCCCTTTTCCGCCATCATGGCCCAGTCCTCCGGGGTGGTCCATACGCAGTGGGCGGCAATGGCCCGGCTGTCCCATACCCCGTAATCGTTCAGAATCTGGATGGGGGTTTTGCCGTGGCGCTCCAGGCAGGCCTGGTGCTCTGCCTGGGTTTCCGAAATGTGGACGTGCATACCCAGTTTGTGCTCCCGGGCGTAGTCGGCCATCCACTGCCACAGCTCCTTGCGGGAGGTATATTCCCCATGGATGGAGGCGTCAATGCGGATCTGACCGTCGTTGTAGTTGTGCCACTTTTCCGTAAGGGACTGCTGGGCAACACAGTCGTTGTGGGTGGCGGGGTCAAAGCCCTCCCCGAAGAGGACGCCGCCGCAGCACAGGTTGGCGCTGATGCCGGCAGCCGCCACCTCCTGGGCAATGACGTCGGTAAACATATACATGTCGGCAATGGTGGTGACGCCGGAGGCAATCATCTCAGCCAGCCCCAGGTCGGTGCAGGCCCGGACAGCCCGCTCATCCCACCTGGCCTCTACGGGGAAAATATAGTTGTGCAGCCAGTCCTGGAGGTTGTTGCCGTCGCCGTACCCCCGCATGGCGGTCATGGGCACATGGGTGTGGGCGTTGACAAAGCCGGGCATCAGGATATTCCCCTTGCCGTCAATCTCCTGATCGAAGGGGCCCCAGGGGCGCTCGGCGCCTACCGAGCGGATTTTGCTGCCCTCCACCACCACATAGGCGTTGGGCAGTACGGTACCTGCCTCGTCCATCAGTACGGCGGTGCAGTTGTGAATCAGAATGGACATAACCTGTTGATCTCCTTTATTTGTGATACAGAAAGCCTTTCCTTTTGGGGGAAACGCTCGGTCTTACCCCAACTGCTTCAGACAGGCCAGCACCAGCCGGGAGAACTTGTCCTTGCAGGCCTCGGCAGCGTCCAGCACTTCCTGCTCGGACAGGGGCTGATTGAGGATGCCGGCGGCCATGTTGCTCAGCAGGGTGAAGCCCAGCACCTGCATACCGCAGTGGCCCGCCACAATGACCTCGGGAGCGGTGGACATGCCCACGGCGTCCGCCCCGGCCATACGGGCAAAGCGCACCTCGGCGGGGGTTTCGTACTGGGGGCCGGGGAAGTACATATAAACCCCTTCCTTCAGATTGATGCGCAGCTCCTTGGCAGCCTTGCGGGCCACCTCCTGAAGCTCAGGGGTGTACAGGTGGGAGGCGTCGGGGAAGCGCACGCCGAACTGGGGCAGGTTTTCCCCCCGGAGGGGAGACTCCATAAAGATTTTGATCTGGTCGGTGATGAGCATCAGGTCGCCCGCCTTCCAGTTCATGTTGACGCACCCGGCGGCATTGGTGACAATGAGGGTATCGCACCCCAGCAGCCGGAGCACCCGGACGGCGTAGGCCACCTCTTCATAGGAATAGCCCTCATAGTGGTGCATTCTCCCCTGCATGACGGCCACAGGCACCCCCTCCAGGGTGCCGAACACCAGCTGCCCCTTGTGGCCGGGGGCGGTGGAGGCCTTGAAGTGGGGGATTTCGCCGTAGGGAACGGCAACGGCCTGTTCTACGATGTCCCCCATATAGCCCAGGCCGGAGCCCAATACCATGGCTACCTTGGGGGAAAAGGAACCGATTTTCTGGCGGATATAGTCTGCGCTCCGCTGATACTGCTCAAAGGTATAGTGCATATGGATGCTCCTCCTTACATAATTGACACAAGATGGCACGCCCGCAGGAATAAAAGGTTAATCATAATCATTATACACCCTGTAATGGGGAAACGCAATGCGGTTTCCTGGGGGCGTGACAGGAAACCGCAGTCTTTGGTGGGAAAACGGCGTTTCCCTGCCCCTGGATCCTGTTGTTGCAGCACAGGCGGCGCAAATTGTTTCTGAAAGGAATTTTCTTGACAGAAGAGGTTGACCGTTTTACAATAGAAACGGTGCATATTTTGAGGGGCAAGGGGTACGCTCTTCAAATTTTTGTTGGGGTCACACAAAGGGACTCCACCTGCCCACAGGTTGATTTGATGAAAACGATTGAAACCGAAAAACCAAAACAAATGGAGGTGTGAACCAAGCCCATGTTGCCTGTGATATTAGCAGCTGTCATTGCCTTTTTGGTTGCAGCTGTATTGTTTTTCATTCTCGGCGTCCAATACCGGAAAACGGTGGCGGAAAAGGAAATTTCCAGCGCCGAGGAGGAGGCCAAGCGGATCATCAACGAGGCCATCAAAAGCGCCGAGAGCAAGAAGCGGGAGGCGCTGGTAGAGGCCAAGGAGGAGATCCTCCAGGCCCGCAACGAGTACGAGCGTGAGGTCAAGGAGCGCCGGGCCGACCTGCAAAAGCAGGAGCGCCGGCTCCAGCAGAAGGAAGAAAATCTGGACCGCAAGCTGGAGAACATGGAAAAGAAAGAGGACACCCTGCAGCGCAAGCTGGCCGGACTGGAAGAGGCCCGGGAAGAGGTGGCCACCATCAAGAAAACCCAGATGGAAGTGCTGGAGCGGATTTCCGGCTTTACCGCCGAGGAGGCCAAGGATTATCTCATCAACCAGCTGGCCGACGAAGTGACCCATGAATCCGCCATGAAGGTACGGGAGATTGAGGCCCAGTTCAAGGAAGAGGCCGACCAGCGGGCCAAGGAGATTCTCTCTCTGGCCATCCAGCGCTGTGCCGCCGACCATGTGGCGGAAGCCACCGTCTCTGTGGTACCCCTGCCCAACGACGAGATGAAGGGCCGTATCAGCGGCCGGGAAGGCCGCAACATCCGCACCCTGGAGACCCTTACCGGGGTGGATCTCAACATTGACGACACCCCCGAGGTCATTACCGTGTCCTGCTTTGACCCGGTCCGCCGGGAGATTGCCCGGCTGGCCCTGGAGAAGCTCATCCAGGATGGGCGCATCCACCCCACCCGCATTGAGGAGATGGTGGAGAAGGCCAAGCGGGAGGTGGACGCCACCATCAAGGCCGAGGGTGAACGGGCGGTATTTGAAACCAACGTCCATGGGCTCCACCCTGAGCTCATCAAGCTGCTGGGCCGTATGCGCTACCGCACCAGCTACGGGCAGAATGTGCTCAACCACTCCATCGAGGTGGCCCATCTGGCCGGGCTGCTGGCTGCCGAAATCGGCGCCGACATCACCGAGGCCAAGCGTGCCGGCCTGCTCCACGATTTGGGCAAGGCCATTGACCATGAGGTGGAAGGCTCTCACGTCCAGATTGGCGTGGAGCTGGCCCGGAAATACCGGGAGAGCGAGAACGTCATCCATGCGATCCAGGCCCACCACAACGATGTGGAGCCCCAGACGGTGGTGGCCTGTCTGGTACAGGCGGCCGACGCTGTCTCCGCCGCCCGGCCGGGCGCCCGGCGGGAGAACCTGGAGAACTACATCAAGCGGCTGGAAAAGCTGGAGGAAGTCACTTCTTCCTTCCCCGGGGTGGAGAAATCCTATGCCATCCAGGCTGGCCGGGAGGTGCGCATCATGGTGGCTCCCGACAAGGTCAGCGAGGACCAGATGGTGCTGCTGGCCCGGGACATTGCCAAAAAGATCGAGGAAGAGCTGGAATACCCCGGCCAGATCAAGGTCAATATGATCCGGGAAACCAAAGTGGTGGATTACGCTAAGTAATCACCGGAGGCAAGTCATCCAAAAAGGACTGCGGCACACAGGTGCCGCAGTCCTTTTTGCCAGATTGCCTTGGGACGAGATTGTTGTCAATCGGCACCAACCACCTGTTTTTTATATCCAGGTGTTACACAAAGCTTACAATTTTCCCCCTCCATTATCTTGTGTTTAAAATATGGCTTGACGAAACATCTATATTACAACTATCATAGGAACTGAAGTGCGGCAAAACCAAGGGAAATATGCTGAAAAGAGAAAAAAGGAGGAGAAAATATGAAAAATTTGAAACTGCGTCAAAAAATGGCACTCAGCTTCGGCGCGGTCATGTTTCTCATACTGGTGCTTGGATTTGCATCTTGGTATAGTATCATGGGGCTGTCTACCATCAACACCCGGTTTGCCACCCAAACCCTCTCCGCCGCTGATACCATGTGGTCCGCCCGGCGCAATATGATGTCGGTACAGCGCTATCTGCTGACCATCATTCTGACCCAGGACCAGCAGCTCTACGATGAGTGTGTGGAGCAGATGACCATTGACCGGGAAGCCGTTACCACTGAGCTGGATCATTTGGCCGCCCTTTTGCCGGAATATACCCAGGAAATTGAGAAAATCCGGACCACCGTGGCGGCAGCAATCCCGTACCGGGAACAGATTCTGGAGCTGGCTTCCGACCTGAGCAATCCGGCCAGCAATCAAAGGGCATATAATATTTATATCAACAATTATGAGCCTTTGTTCAGCGACGCTGCCAACCAGATGGCCCAGCTTTCCACGCAGGTGGAGGAGACGGCCCGGCGCTCTGAGGCCAGCGCCGGAAACATGCGCAATGTGGCAATCGTACTGCTGGTGGTCACGCTGACGCTGGCGCTGGGAGTCTCCGTTCTTGCAGTGCTGGTGCTCTCCAAATCGGTATATAAGCCGGTGTATGAGATTCGGGACGCCATGGACAAAGTGGCCAAGGGCGACTTTAAAAATGCCGTCATTACCTATGAATCCAGGGATGAGCTGGGTATGCTGGCCGAAAACATCCGCCAGACCATTTCCAAGCTGTCTTTTATTGTCCACGATCTGGGCATGGGGCTGAATTACGTTGCCCAGGGAGATTTCAGCCACATCAGCGGCAACGACAGCGCCTATACCGGGGACTATGCCCCGCTGGCCGACAGTGTGTACTCCATCATTACCAATCTGAACAAGCTGCTCCATCAGATCAATGTGGGAGCCAATCAGGTGGCAACGGGCGCCGACCAGGTGGCCAGCGGCGCCCATGCCCTGAGCCAGGGGGCCACCGAACAGGCCAGCAGCATTCAGGAGCTGAACGCCTCTCTGGACGATATTTCCACCCACATCAAATCCAATGCCGACAACGCTGCCCAGGCAGCCCAGCGGATTGACCAGGCCAACCAGCGGGTGATGGAGAGCAGCAACGAGATGCACCACATGAACCAGGCCATGAGCGAGATCAACACTGCCTCGGAAAAAATCGGGGCAATCATCAAAACCATTGAGGACATTGCCTTCCAGACCAATATTCTGGCCCTGAATGCCGCCGTGGAGGCCGCCCGGGCCGGCGAGGCCGGCAAGGGCTTTGCGGTGGTGGCCGACGAGGTGCGCTCCCTGGCTGCCAAGAGTGCCGAGGCCGCCAAGGATACCACCCGGCTCATTCAGGAGTCGGTACAGGCGGTTAAAAATGGCGATCAGATTGCCAGCAGTACGGCTGCCAAGATCGAACAGGTGGTGGAGGAGGTTGCCGTCGCAGTGGAGCTGATCAACCGGATTTCCCGGGACTCCCAGCAGCAGGCCCAGACCATGGGGCAGGTTGCAGTGGGTGTGGACCAGATTGCCAGCGTGGTGCAGACCACCTCCGCCACGGCGGAGGAGAGCGCCGCCGCCAGTCAGGAGCTGTCCGGTCAGGCCACCCTGCTGAAAGAGCTGATCCAGTCCTTCAAGCTGATCCAGAGCCAGTCCATGGCCATTGAGTCTATGGAGGAACCTGTCTCTCCGGCCCCCTCCTCCCATGGGACATACGAGCCTGTGACCCATGCCATAGATTCCGCAGGTAAATACTGATGAAAGCAGCAAGGCTGTGTTCCGGAGGCCGGAACACAGCCTTGTATGGTTGTGCGCAATTACCAGTTGCCGAAGGGGAAGTTGTAATAGCCGTTCCAGCCGCTGCCTCCCTGCTGGGGCTGCTGCTGGGCCTGCTGCTGCTGGTACTCGGTCTGGAGCTGCTCCATGGCCTCCTGCCGGGCCTGGTTGTCCTCATCCAGCGTTACGTCAACGGTGGTGCTCTCTCCATCCCGGTAGACGGTAAAGGTGATGGTATCCCCCGCCTTATTGTCCTTGACGGCGTCGGACAGCTGGCTGCTGCTGCTGATGGTGGTGTCGCCCACGGCGGTGATGATGTCACCCACCTGCAAACCGCCAGTCTGGGCGCAGGAGCCCTCCAGAATGGCCATGATTTCCGCACCGGCAGGGACGCCATATCTCTGGGCGGCCTGGTCCACGTTGTTCATCAGGATGCCCACGTTGGGCTTGCCGGTGACATAACCGTGTTCCATGATGGAGGTGACCATCTCCTTCACATCATTCATGGGGATGGCGAAGCCCAAACCCTCCACCGAGGCCTCCGAGCTGGAGCCGCTGGAGGACAGCTTGGCGGACACAATGCCCACCACCTGGCCGTACTTGTCAAAGAGGGGACCACCCGAGTTGCCGGAGTTGATGGCGGTGTCGGTCTGGATCATATTCATAACGGTGCCGTCACTCATGGTAATGGACCGGTCCTTGGCGGATACATAGCCGCCGGTAAAGGTAAAGGTCAGCTCACCCAGGGGGTTGCCGATGGCGTATACCGGCTCGCCCACGTTGATGGCGTCGGAATCCCCCAGCACTACGGTTTGCAGGTTGCCCTGGTTGACCTGCAGGACAGCGATGTCGTTTTCCTCCTCGCCCCCCACCAGAATGGCGTCGTAACTGGTGCCGTCGGCAAAGCTCACTTTGATGTCGCTGACCCCGTCAATGACGTGGTAATTGGTGAGAATGTAACTGGTGGTGCTGTTGGAGCTGATGACAAAGCCGGAGCCGGACACCGGGTTTTTCACGCTGTAGCCGTACACGTTGGTGGTCATATTGCCGTTGACGCCCACCACAGCTCCCAGGTTGGAGGCGTATACCTCCTCGGGAGAGAGGACGGTTTTGCCGTCCACATTGGCCAGGGAAACGGCGGTGGGCCGGGTACCCTCATAGACGGTGGTGGAATTGCCGGCCAAGCGGTTGACGGCCCACACGCCGCCGCCGCCCACGGCGCCCCCCACCACGGCACAGCACAGGCCGACTGCCAGGAATTTGCCCAGGCCGGTTTTTTTCTTTTTGGGAGGCTGAACCTCTTCCACATGGAACTGGCTGGTTTCCATGACGGGTTCCTGGTCCTGCTGGGGACGGTTATAATCGCTGTAATACATAACAGGTCGCTCCTTTATTGAACAAACAGGGTTTGTTGTTTCCCTTTTCGAGAGATAGAATACCCCGTAATTGTGGCGGAAATGTGAAGAAAATGTGCATGATTTTTTAATTGTTTCCAGAGACGGCAGTTTGTCGCAAATTTGCGGAGATACAGCAAAAAGGGGTGCAGATGCACCCCTTTTGTGTCAGATCAGGTTGTTTCCAGCCCTTTGGTGACGGTAACGGCCAGAGCCCCCGGGCCAATGTGGCAGGCCACCGACAGGGACAGAGGGTCCATGTGGATGGGATATCCCGGGAAGGTGGCCTGCAGCTCCTCCAGCCATTCCTGGGCGCCTGCCCGGTCGCCGGTAAAGGCGGCGGCAATGTGGAGCTGCTCCGGACCGGACAGCCCGGCAAAGTCGGTATCCATGGTGTGGCGGATGGCGTCCACCATGGTTTTTTTGGCGGATTTCCACCCCCGTACCTTGGCAAAGGAGTCCAGCTTCTCCCCCTTGATGCGCAGGACAGGCTTGATGCCCAGCACCGCCCCCAGGGCAGCGGCAGCGGGGGTACACCGTCCCCCCTTCTTTAAGTACTTCAGGGTGTCTACCGTGATATAGATATCCGAGTCAAACTTGGTGCGCTCCAGGTACTCCTTGATCTCCCCGGCGCTTTTGCCCCGGTTTACCAGGGTGAGGGCATCCATGACGGAAAAGCGCTGGGTGACGGAAATGCGCTGGTTGTTCACCACAAATACCCTGTCCTCATAGTCCTGCGCCAGCATCATGGCAGTCTCGCAGGAGCTGCTCAGGCCGCTGGACATGGGGATATACACAATCTGGTCGTAGTCCTCCAGAATCCGGTCCCACAGGTCGGTCACGTCGCCGGGGGAGGGCTGGGTGGTTTTTACATCGGCCCCCGCCTCCAGACGCTGGTAGAAGTGGGGCTGATCCAGGGTGATATCCTCCAGAAACAGCTCGTCATCAATATAAAAGGGCATGGGCAGCACAAAAATCCCCAGCTCTTTGCTCTGGGCCTGGGTAATCCCGCTGTTGCTGTCGGTGGCAATGGCAATCTTGTTCATAGAGTACCTCACTTCTCTCTGGGGCGCCGGAACAGGACCTGTGCCGGCGCCCAAACTGGTAAATGCATTATAGCCCATTGTTGAAAAAAGTCAAGAAGCCGGGATAATTTGCCGCCTGTTCCGGAAAAAGGACAAGGCATACCCGCCCCCTGGGGCGCATAGGGTAGAGTGACCCAACCAACCCACAACAGATAAGGATGGTGTACCATGAAGAAACAACCCATTCAGTGGAAACGGCTGCTGCGCCGGAGTATTGCTCTCTTTCTGGCCACTCTGGGGGCCTGGCTGCTGCTGGTGTGCGGCGGGGCGGCGGGGGCGCTGCGCAGCCTGGGAGAGAGCGGGATATTTGTCTCTGCCGCCCTCACTGCCGAACTGGGACACGCCCCGGGACAACAGCCCCTGGATCAGCTGGACGGGTGGGACAGGCTGGCGGTAGGCCAGTCTCTGCTGCTGTCGGGCAGCCAGGGGGCGGTGGCCCAGTATCTGGGCCAACATGCCGTGCAGGAGGAGCTTCAGCTGCCTGCCGGTCAGCCTGCCCAGGACCATGACGATCTGGTGGAGGAACCCCAGCTGACGGCTGCCCCCTCCGACATTGTGGCCCGTACCCTGCTGCCCACCAGCACCCAGGGGTATGACGTGGCGGGAGGGCTGTACCTCTACAACCGCACCGGCGAGCAGGTGGATTTGGCAGGGGCGGCAAAGGCGTCGGTTCCCCTGTCTCTCCCGGCCGACGGACCCCAGATTCTCATTGTCCATACCCATGCCACCGAGGCCTATACCCCCGACGCGGCGGACGTGTATGTACCCAGCGCCACCGCCCGTACCCTGGAGGAGGAGGACAACGTGCTGCGGGTGGGAGATGAAATGGAGCGGGTGTTTACCGAAATGGGCTTGCAGGTGCTCCACGACCGCACCCTTCACGACTACCCCCAGTACAACGGGGCCTATACCCGCTCTTACCAGACGGTGGAGGACTATCTGGCCCGGTATCCCTCCATCCGCATTGTGCTGGATATCCACCGGGACGCCCTGGTGGGAGAGGACGGCACCGTCTACAAGGCAGTAACCCGCATCGACGGGGTGGACACCGCCCAGGTGATGGTGGTGGTGGGCCGGGGACAAAACGGCAGCAATCCCCACTGGATGGAAAATCTCACCCTGGCCTGCAAGCTGCAAACCAGCATGAACACCCTCTACCCCACCCTGGCCCGGCCCATGACCCTGCGGGAGTCCAGCTACAACCAGGAGCTGTCCTCCGGCTCCCTTCTGGTGGAGGTGGGAACCCACGGCAACACCCTCCAGGAGGCCCTGTCCGCCGCCCGGCTCTTTGCCCGCTCTGCCGGGCAGGTGCTGCTGGGGCTGGTGGAAGAGAAAACCCAATAGGATATAAAAAATACCAGCCCAAAGGAAACTTTCCTTTGGGCTGGTGCTGTTGTCTTATTCCTCCGGCTGTTCCGGCGGTGCGGGGACAGGCTCCTCTGCCGG
>CALWOK010000017.1 GCA_944383125.1 uncultured Flavonifractor sp. | reverse complement strand
GGCAGAGCATGTCCCGTAAGGGCGATCCCTACGACAACGCCGTGGCAGAAAATTTCTTCAGCTGCCTCAAGTGTGAGCTGATCCATCTTAACCACTACCCCACAAGGGCCAGCGTTCAGGCAGAGATATTCGCCTATCTGGAGACCTTCAATAACAACGTCCGGCCGCATTCTGCACTGGGGTGGCTGTCTCCAACACAGTTTGAGGCATGTCTCTGGCGTCTCAGGCAGCATAAACAAAACTGCGGATTCAGGATGGCAGTGATTGCTGCCATCCTGAATCCGCAGTTGCCACAGTACCACAGGGCGGAGATGCTATTATCTTTGCTTTGTATTGGGAGGCTTTTTCTATGTTGGATTACTTTTCCTCATAAAGTTCGATGATGGCGTCATCTTTGACAATAAAGGCCAGACGCACAGTATCACTGAGGACTTCAGGGCCAAAGATAATCCGATCTGCATCGGCCAGATAGGGGTCTGCATTGTCTACTTTGTAGGCCACATGGGGCTGTTTGGAGAGGATCTCTGGAAAACGTGTACCCTCTTCAAGCTTCAGATACTCGATTTTGTAGTCATAGGCGTCTACGCTCTCGTTGACCCAGAATTTACCCCACTCGTTGTACACCATGTTGGGTTTCTTGTTCAGAACGGGAATCCCGATGTGCATATACGCAGCTGCCATAACAATCCTTCCTTTCAATGACAAATCAGATGCTGTTTTCATGGGGGTGCGCAGAGTAACGGTGAGCCAGATACGCAAGGGCAAGGGCCGGTGTGCGCTTTGGATGGCGCTAGGAGTTGATTTGGTGGAGGTAGAATTGGTAGGCTTCCCGATCGGTGAATGCTTCGTGGACAACTTTGCCCACAGCCTGACACATGGCAATGGGATGTTGGCTTTGGAAAATATTACGGCCCATGTCCACGCCACGGGCGCCGCTCTGAATGGCTCGATAGGCCATGGTAAGGGCGTCTGCCTCGGGCAGCTTTTTTCCTCCGGCGATGACAATGGGGACGGGGCAGCCGGCAGCCACCTTCTCAAACTCGTCACAATAGTAGGTCTTCACGATGCTGGCACCCAGTTCAGCCAGGATGCGAGTGGCCAAGAGAAAGTATTTGGAGGTGCGCTCCATTTCCTTTCCTACAGCGGTGACACCCAGAATGGGTACACCATACCGATACCCGGCGTCTGCAGCCCGGCACAGGGCATCCAGGGAGTCACGCTCACCGGCACCGCCCACAAAACATTGGATGGCCAGCGCACTGGCGTTCATGCGCAGCGCGTCCTCCATGTCCAGTGCAAGACCGGAGCCCTGGGACATGTCGTCAAACAGCACTGAACTGTCGTGGGTGGCCCGCAGGCACAACGCCTGGTTGGCAGTGGGGGGAATACAGCTGCGAATGGCCCCACGGGTACCCATCAGCACGTCTGCATAGGGACACAGAGGAGCAATGGAGACATCCAGACGCTCCAGACCGGCGGTGCAGCCCATGATGTACCCGTGGTCAAAGGCCAGCATCATGGAGTTGCCGGAAATGGGGTTAAACAGACGGGACAGACGGTTTTTCATTCCCCAGTCGGTATTGCCCAATCCCTTGGCAAAAAAGCCATCCTGGGGTACAGAGATGTCCAGATGGTAGTCCTTGGCTACCTTGTTTCCAACTGCATCTGCCATGGCTTACTCCTTAAAAAATGCGGGGGTGTGAGCGGGGGTGTTCCAGCGCCTCAGAGTCTCATCGTCCCACTTGGCAATGTTGAGCTGGAAGCCGGCCTGCTCCTGAACGGTGAGAATTTCGCCCACCATATTGGCCACAACCTGGATGCCCAGGGACTCCAGGTAGCGGACACAGTCCTTATAGAGAATCAGCATCTCCATCAGGGTGGTGGCGCCGGAACCGTTGATCATTACAAAGACCTGATCTCCTTTGGTCAGAGGAATATCTTTGACCAGAGCATTTGCCATGATTTCCACCGTTTCCTTGGCGGACTTCATGGGCTGACGGCCACCACCGCCTTCGCCATGCTGGCCCATGCCGATTTCCATATCCACATCGCCCAGATCACCGAACTCAGTACCGGTGGCAGGGTGGGTAGCGCAGCGGGCAGCCACAGCGATGGTAGCCATGCTGTCGGCGTATTTTTGAGCAATGTCTGCCACCTCGTCCAGAGTTTTGCCCTCCCGGGCAGCGGCAGCGGCAATGTGGTACAGGGGAATGGCACCGGCCAAGCCACGCCGGTCATCGGAATGGGAGCGAGGGGCGTTGGAGATGTCCTCTTGGGTGACTACCTTGCGCACATGCAGGCCGGCCTTTGCCACCATCTTCATAACCATATTTCCGCAGAGCATATCGCCGGCGTGGTTCAGCACCAGCAGCAGCACGCCATGTCCCTTGTCCGCCATCTTCACAGCGTCAAATACCAGTTGGGGGTTGGGGGCGGCGAATACATCGCCCACACACTGGATATCCAGCATCCCTTCCCCTACAAAGCCAGCCTGGGCAGGCTCATGTCCGCTTCCGCCAAAGGTAACGATGGTCACTCGGTCGGCCTGTTCCAGACCACGGCTGATTACCAGGTGGCCCTGTACCTCCACCAGATCGGCGTGGGCCAGAGCCAGACCCTCCAGCAGCTCGTCGGTAAGGGTATTGGGATCGTTGATAAATTTCTTCATTTTCATGGTAGTTCTCCTCCCGAGCTTATTTACTTCTTTGCCAGGCCGACAAAGAAATATTTCATGGAAACTGCGCCTGCGTCCGGGG
This sequence comes from uncultured Flavonifractor sp., assembly GCA_944383125.1. Taxonomy (GTDB): domain Bacteria; phylum Bacillota; class Clostridia; order Oscillospirales; family Oscillospiraceae; genus Flavonifractor. The sequence goes on along the minus strand of CALWOK010000017.1, from coordinate 7,303 downwards.
TTCCGATGGTGGCCTGGCCATAGCTTCGGGCACGGCCGAACCTGGATACAAAGTTTCGGCTGTTCTCTGCGCCCTGCTGCGCCGCCTCCGCCGCAGCCAGGAACAGTCCGTCCATATCCCCTTCCCAGGCAGAAATGGCTTGGGTAGCTGGGATGAGGGCATCCATCATGGTCTTGTCGCCCACCTTTGCCTTGGACAGGGCAGCCAGTGCGTCGCAGGCCCCTGCAAACATCCGCTTGACCTGGCTTACAGTCATTTCATTTGCAGCAACAGAATGCTCTTGCAGGCCGTCCAGCCAAGTATTCCAAAGAGGTACGGCGCTTCCTCCGTTGAGAACCATCACCGCCATGGCGGCGTCGTCCAGCATGGACTGAATGGAACCGTCGTTTTGGCGCACGGCCTCCTGAATGGCGTTGGCGATTTTGGTCATGGTAATTCCATGGTCAGCATCTCCAAACTGTGAATCAATATCAGTCAGCTCATCCTGAGCGGCCATAACGCTCTGGCAGGCATGGATCAACCGCTGGGCCAATGCTTCCTTTGATAACATACCCTCACCCCTGGATTACATATGTCAATTTTATATGGATTATTATGTTGTTGATATTAACATATGTAATAGAATAAAGCAACGCAAATATGTATAAATCACAAAAAATAGTCAGATAGGACAAAGGGCCGTTGTTGGCTTTGTCCTATCTGACCAAAATTTGATGGGGGTTCAGCACGAGCAAGCCGCAGCAACCACCTGCTGGGCCAGGGACTGGCAGAGAATTACCGTGTGGATGGCCCCGGTGCGCAGAGCGCCGATGACACTCTCAGGCTTGAGCAGGGCAGAGCACATGGCCACAGTGTTGGAAGCCTGGGACAGCTGTTCAAGGGAGGCCTGCATCACATTGTCCACGGCGGGTGGGATGACAGTACCATGAATGTCAAAGTGGTGGGCCAGAATGCGGCCCACGCACCGGTGATGGAGCAGCTGCTTTCCATAGCGGTATTCCACGCCCAGATCCGGGTAGGAGGGGAAGTTGGAGATGCTGAGAATGGTGGTATCCATTCGGCTCCAAAGGGTGTTGATCCGCTGATATTCCTCCATCTGCTTGATGTACTCCAGATCCTGCCTGGAGTCAAAAAAGGCGGGAAAATACAGGTAATGCGCCTCATAATTCCACTTTTGTGAGGTGATTCGGGTGATTTCGTTGGTATGATAGCCACGATAGCTGGCTTTGATGCCGCCCACCAGCGGGAAGAGACAGCCCGAGCTGGAGCTGGGAGACTCTCCCTGGAGGCCGTCGCAGGAAGCCAGACGGCTAAGCATTGAACCCCAGCCTACCCCGATGCTATGCGTGGCGCCGTCGGGCTTGAGAAAGTGCAGACAGGCGGTCTGTGCCACCGCATCGTCGGTGGCGTCGCTGCTGGCGGCGTCGGGAAGCACAATCGCCCGGATGTGGGGAAACAGCTGCTGTATATGCTGGGCAGCCAGCTGCTGGGCGTTTTCCACAGGGTTGATTTGTATGGTGACAATACCGGTGGCTCGAGCTTCGGAGAGCAGCATGCTGACCAGGGGACGGGATACCCCAAGCCGCTGGGCAATTTGGCTTTGGGTCAGGTTATGCTCATAGTACATGCGGGCGACTTCCACCATCCGCTCGATTTTTTTTTCTGTGTCTGGCATGACATCCGCTCCGTCTTCTTGGGGATACCTATAACTATAGAATAAAGTTTGACATTTGTCAATCCGGGCCTTGTGCAGATGGGGGGATATGAAGCTGTTCAAGGGCTTGAGGGGTGTTGACATTGGTAAAACAGCTTATGTATGGCTCCGGAACTGGGATGTAGTGAGTATGTATCTGGTTCAACAAGCTGCGCAGGCGGTAGTCTCCAGCAGAGAGCTGTGCTTGCACTATGGGGAGGATTCTCTTGTGATAGAAGCCGCAGGTGGGGTGGGATTTTCCGTTGGTCATGGGAATCAATGCGTCATCTTCCGGGCAGAGGGAGGTGAGAAGCCATTTAATACAGTCCTGGGTGAGCAGTGGGGTGTCACAGGCAGCTACCATCAAATAAGGAGTGGTCATGTGGACCAAAGCTGCGTGAATGCCGCTGAGCGGGCCGCAATGGGGGAATAAATCCGCCCAGACCGGAATATCCAGGCCGGGATGCGGCTTATTGTCCGATATGGCCACTTGGACAAAGCGGTCCAGCTGATGAAGCAGCAGGGTTTCAAAGGAAATACCGTGCAGCGTCAGGGTTTCCTTGGGGACATAGCCCATGCGGCTGGACTGTCCCCCGCACAGCAAAACAGCAGTCATAGGAATTTTATCCATTTCCTTGCTCCTCCATGGGTTCCGGCAGTTCTCTCTGGGACAACTCCAGCAGACGAAGAGAATAGTACAAGTGGGCCAATTCGGGAACGTGCTCCAGGGTTAACCCGGTAAGCTCTTTGATTTTTTTGAGGCGGTAAAAGAGGGTGCTGCGGTGTATATACAACTGCTCCACGGCGGCGTCAATGTCTGGCCGCTTCTCCAGATAACAGCGCAGGGTTTCCAGCAGGTTGGTTTTATTTTTGATGTCAAATTGTATGATGGTGCGAATAGAGGGGTGGCAGAACTGCCAAATGTCATAGTTGGACTGAATGTAATCTGCCATGATGTACATGGGAGCATGTTCCGCAAGAAGAAGAGGGACCTGGAAGCGGATGGCAACCCTCTGGGTCTTTTGTGTGTTGAAAAAAATACGGCGGCTGTCCCAGATGTCACCAAAGCACTCGCTGATGGTGCCTTGCAGATGGTTTGCAGTAAGAAATTCCTGGAAGGCGGCGGCTTCCCGACAGACAATATGAATGAAGAGACGTTTTGGAAGATAGCATACCAGCACACCCTCGTAGAACATACAGTGATCCAGGGGGACAAAGGTCTTCAGGGGGTGAACGACGCCGCTGACGCGCTTCTCCAGCGTTCCGCCACCCACATCCCCCAAAAGAAGCATATAGAAGTTTTTAGCCCGCAGCCATTTCAGATGGGAGGTTTTCTCAGAAAAATCGTCACGTCCGGTTCTCTGGCCTGAGAGGAGCTGCGCAATGACGTAGTTGGGCATGGTAAGGCGGGATTGATTATAGAGATTGTCCTTTTGAAACTCCACAGCCAATACCTGAGAAATTTTTTTGACCAAAAGAAGTTCCGTATTGTCTGGGCGATGCTCCTCCAGCCAGAATCACCAGCATCATGGCGTCTGCCTGACTGATTTTAATGGAGGCCACTAAAAGCCCGCCGCACTCCGGACAGGGAATGACGGTACTTACAAAATCCCGCTCTTGTATTTTCGCATAGAGATAGTGGGTGCGGATCAAGGTGGTATAGGGGTCGTTCAAAAAATTCAGCTCCGAGCAAAGGCTGGCGGACTGGGAGGCAATGGAAAGGGTAGGGGACTTGGTTATGATTCGGAAACCCATATCCACAACCACAAAGGGGCGTTCCAAAATTTCTTCGAGAATCTGGGAGATTTTATCCATGCAGATATTGTTGAAAACCGCTTCAATGAGGCGTTTGAGCATGAGGTACTGTTGTCGGTTTCCGATTTTTTCTCCGCCATACTCGTAATCTTGCAGCTCGTCGTTATACATGGCATATCTCCTTTACTTTGGTGATCTGATGGGGACATAACAGTTCCCTGTTTGTATTCTACATCATATAGGAGGATTTGGCTATGTATTTTCACAGACGGCATATTGGACTCCAGTTCAATCGAATGCAGGAATGGCGGTGTTATTTTTGAACTGGGGTTTGTTGAACAAATTCTCATGATTGTTATAATTTTGTCATAGCTGGTAAGCGTGTGAAAAGACTGCACATTCACTTCACGAGCCGGGACTGTACACAACACAAGAAAGAGGGGTAAGAAACGTGACGACAGAAAACTGCTTTGGTTCTGGTAGTTTTACCTTTGATTTCAAATCAAAAGATTTCTTCAGCCAGCTGGCCGATGGAGGCACCGCTGGAAACGCTGGGGAAGACTCTGTTGTGAAAATCAAAACGGCCTGCCGTGCCTGTATTTCCAACTGCGGTGTCATTGCCACGGTAAAAAATGGACAGGTGGTTCACCTGGAGGGAAATCCGGAAGATCCTATGAGCAAGGGGCGCATGTGCGCTAAGGGCCTGTCTGGCATCCAGGCACTGTACAACCCCAACCGAAACAAATATCCTCTGATCCGTGTGGGGGAGCGTGGCGAGAACAAGTGGAAGCGCATTTCATGGGACGAGGCCATTGATATCATTGCCCACAAGTTGATGGAGGCCCGGGAAGAGTACGGGGCAGAGAGCGTATTCTGCTCCACTGGCGGCGGAAACCCAGAATTTTGGAGTATTTCCCGTTTCTGCAATATTTTCGGGACCCCCAACTGGTTTGAGCCTGGCTGTGCCCAGTGCTACCTGCCCCGTATGGCGGTTTACGATATGATGTACGGCGGAACCAACGCCAGTATCGCAGACTCCAACGCGCAGGAAATTTACTTTGATAAAAATACAAAGATGAAGTGCCTGTGCCTGTGGGGGGCCGACCCCTCTTATTCCAGCCCCGCCTGCGGCGGCGGTGCTGTGGCCGATCTCCGGGCCGCCGGGGTGAAGACTGTGGTCATCGATCCCCGCATGACGCCCGATGCTGCCAAGGCTGATGTGTGGCTTCAGATCCGTCCCGGTTCCGATGTGGCCCTGCAGATGGCGTGGATCCGGTACATGATTGCGGAAAACCTGTACAACCGTGAGTTTGTGCTCAAGTGGACCAATTTGCCCTATCTGGTCAACACCAAGACCAAGATGCTGTGGAGAGCCTCCATCAGCCAGGACAAGGCCCAGTCGGATACCTTTATGGTGTGGGACAAGAACACCAACTCCGCCAAACCCCTGGAGTACCCCTGGAATGACAGCTATGATGTGGCGCTGGAGGGCACCTTTGAAATTGAGGGTGAGACTTACAAGACCGGCTTTACCCTGCTGAAGGAGTGCGTGGAGGAATATACCCTGGCCAAGGCTGCTGAGATTTGCTGGCTGCCCCAGGATCTGATTGAAAAAGCCATCCGCACCTTCTGCGAGAACACCCCCGGCGGTCTGTGCATCGGCGTGGCTACCGACCAGTCTCCCAACTCTGCCCAGGCTGCCATGGCCGCCTGCATCATTGACCTGCTCATGGGCAACGTGGAGCAGCCCGGTTCTCTGCTGCAGCGCTTTGGCACTGCGGGCGCCACCAACATGATTGGCTACTGTGTTCCCCCTGCCCAGTCCAAGCTCCCCGATGAGCAGCTGAAAAAGCGCCTTGGCGGTACGGAGCACAAGGGCCTGCACATGTGGCTGGCTGGCCATGCCCCCAGTATCCTCCATGCCATCGAGACCGGCGAGCCCTACCCCCTGCGGGTTTGGCTGGAGCGCTCCGGCAACAAGCTGGTCAACGTGGCGGATGCCGCCCGCTGGGCAGAAGCCAGCAAAAAGGTTCCCTTTATTGTCCATATGTACATGTATCCCACCTCTTTCTCCGCCTACGCCGACATGCTGCTGCCCACCGAGGAGTGGCTGGAGACGGAGATGATTGTGGAGACCTGCAACAAGCTCATGGCCCGCCAGGCCGTCACCCACATCTGGGAGACCATCGACGAGACCGTGATCTGGTCCAAGATTGCCAGACGGTGCGCAGAACTGGGCCATGAGGGCTGCCAGAAGGCCTTTGATCCCGAGTATATGGGGGCCGATCTGCCTTACTGGGACTCCATGGAGGAGCTGCTGGACGCCAACCTGAAGAACACCCGCTTCACCTGGGATGAGCTGAAAAAGACGGCTCCCATTGAGTACATGAGCGAAGAGGAGTACCGCAGCTACTACATTTACAAGAAGGTGGACCCCGCCACCGGAAAACCCCAGGGCTTCCCCACCCCCTCCAAGAAGTGCGAGCTGTACCTGGAGAGCATGATCACCCTGGGACGCACCGGTATGCCCTACGCCCACTGCGAGCTGCCCCCCGCTTCGGTGGACTATGAGCCGCTGCCTTACTACCTGGAGCCCCATGAGAGCCCCCTGGAGGGCAGCGAAATGGCCAAGGAATTCCCCCTGGTCATGACCAACGGCCGCCTGCCCTATTTCCACCACGGCACGCTGCGCAATACCCCCTGGACCCGTGAGATTTATCCTGCTCCCGAGGTTTGGATCAACCCCGCCGACGCCAAAAAGTACGGCATCGAGGACAATGAGTGGGTGTGGGTAGAGTCTCAGCGTGGTAAGGTGCGGGGTCTGGCCAACGTCACCGCCGGAATCGGCAAGGGCGCTGTCTATATGGAACGTTACTGGAATCCCGAAACGCTGAACACGGAAACCCATGGCTGGAAGGAAATGAACGTCAATGTTCTGGCCCGTTCCCGTGCACCGTTCAACGATGTGTTCGGAACCTATACCCTGCGTGGATATTTGGTCAAAGTGTACAAGGCAGAGGAGGGCGCACCGGAAGGTGTGTGGCTCAACCCCAAGGACTTCAAGCCCTGGCTTCCTCAGCCCTCTGAGCGCACAGTGGACATCACGAAGGAGGCGCAGCAATGAAACAACTCACATTTGTGGTCGAAGTTGACCGCTGTATTGGATGCAAGGGGTGCCAGGTTGCCTGCAAAATGGAGAACAACCTGGCCCTGGGTACCTGCAGAAATCCGGTGAAGACCGTTGGCCCCACCGGTGTATACCCCGATGTACAGATGTATTTTCTGCCTTCTATGTGCCAGCACTGTGAGAATCCTGCCTGTACCAAGGTTTGTCCCACCGGTGCCTGCTATCAGAACGAGGACGGCATTGCCCTCATTGATCAAAACCTGTGCATCGGCTGCAAAAGCTGTGCGGCAGCATGTCCCTAAAGCCAAACATCCAGGATGCAGGGAGGTGGGGATGCTGAAATCAGCGCTGCTGACCATGGGGCGGACGTTACTGGCCCAGAAAGGGATGGGAAAGGGCGCCCAGGACAGCGGCTTTTGTCCGGCCCTGTGCATACCCCACTGCCGGCTTACGCTCATGTGTCCCGAAGGACAAGGGAAGCCGGTCCGCCGTACCATCGAAGTCAAATGAAAGGAGGAGATCGGCAACTTGATGTTCTATGACTTTCAGAGAATACGTTGATTTCTGCTACCACGTTGTTATTTCTCTAAACAAGATAAAGGGAATGAAAGGAAGATGAACATGAAGAAGCGGGTATTGACATTCCTAATGGCTCTGGCGATGCTTGTCAGCCTGGTGGGCTGCGGCGGCAGTAAAGGTCCTGCCGGTACTTACAAACTGACCACATT